>NZ_ADHJ01000003.1:0-3496 GCF_000193415.1 Paenibacillus vortex V453 | reverse complement strand
TATGTATCCGCTTGGCGACGTCCTACTCTCCCGGGACCCTGCGGTCCAAGTACCATCGGCGCTGGAAGGCTTAACGGTCGTGTTCGGTATGGGTACGCGTGGAACCCTTCCGCTATCGCCACCAAACGTATATTCAGGATCCGGCATCGCCAAATGCCGTGATCGTCCTCCTTGCAAGTATAACTTGTACACTTCCAATTCAGTTTTGATCACCTGAAAACTAGATACGAAACGAAATTTGCGTGTATTAGATATCCGTAGCATTACCCGATGTGGTATCGGGGTCCCCGAAAAGTATTCGGCATCAGCTTCAACGCCTCGCTTCACTTTTTGGGGTGTTTTTGGATAAGCCCTCGACCGATTAGTATTGGTCAGCTCCATGCATTGCTGCACTTCCACCTCCAACCTATCTACCTCGTCGTCTTCAAGGGGTCTTACTAGTTGGGAAATCTCATCTTGAGGGGGGCTTCACGCTTAGATGCTTTCAGCGCTTATCCCTTCCGTACGTAGCTACCCAGCCATGCTCCTGGCGGAACAACTGGTGCACCAGCGGTACGTCCATCCCGGTCCTCTCGTACTAAGGACAGCTCCTCTCAAATTTCCTACGCCCACGACAGATAGGGACCGAACTGTCTCACGACGTTCTGAACCCAGCTCGCGTACCGCTTTAATGGGCGAACAGCCCAACCCTTGGGACCTACTTCAGCCCCAGGATGCGATGAGCCGACATCGAGGTGCCAAACCTCCCCGTCGATGTGGACTCTTGGGGGAGATAAGCCTGTTATCCCCAGGGTAGCTTTTATCCGTTGAGCGATGGCCCTTCCATGCGGTACCACCGGATCACTAAGCCCGACTTTCGTCCCTGCTCGACTTGTAGGTCTCGCAGTCAAGCTCCCTTATGCCTTTGCACTCTTCGAATGATTTCCAACCATTCTGAGGGAACCTTGGGGCGCCTCCGTTACTCTTTAGGAGGCGACCGCCCCAGTCAAACTGCCCGCCTGACACTGTCCTCGCACCGGATCACGGTACCAAGTTAGAACCTAGATACGATCAGGGTGGTATCCCAACGTCGCCTCCACACAAGCTGGCGCTCATGCTTCGAAGGCTCCCACCTATCCTGTACAGATCGTACCCAAATCCAATATCAAGCTGCAGTAAAGCTCCATGGGGTCTTTCCGTCTTGTCGCGGGTAACCTGCATCTTCACAGGTATTAAAATTTCACCGGATCTCTCGTTGAGACAGCGCCCAAGTCGTTACGCCATTCGTGCGGGTCAGAATTTACCTGACAAGGAATTTCGCTACCTTAGGACCGTTATAGTTACGGCCGCCGTTTACTGGGGCTTCGGTTCACAGCTTCGGATTGCTCCTAACCGCTCCCCTTAACCTTCCAGCACCGGGCAGGCGTCAGCCCGTATACTTCGCCTTACGGCTTCGCACAGACCTGTGTTTTTGCTAAACAGTCGCTTGGGCCTTTTCACTGCGGCCCCCTCGGGCTATTCACCCTACCGAGGCACCCCTTCTCCCGAAGTTACGGGGTCATTTTGCCGAGTTCCTTAACGAGAGTTCTTCCGCGCGCCTTAGAATTCTCTTCTCGCCTACCTGTGTCGGTTTGCGGTACGGGCACCTTCACCTGACTAGAGGCTTTTCTTGGCAGTGTGAGATCATGACCTTCGCTACTATAATTTTCACTCCCCATCACAGCCCAGCCTTATCGATGTGCGGATTTGCCTACACATCAGCCTCACTGCTTGGACGGACATCCATCAGTCCGCGTCACTACCCTCCTGCGTCACCCCATCGTTCATAACGGTTTACGGTGGTACAGGAATTTCAACCTGTTGTCCTTCGATTACGCCTTTCGGCCTCACCTTAGGTCCCGACTTACCCTGAGCGGACGAGCCTTCCTCAGGAAACCTTGGGCTTTCGGCGGATCAGATTCTCACTGATCTTTTCGTTACTCATACCGGCATTCTCACTTGTATGCTGTCCAGCGCTCCTTACGGTACACCTTCAACCTACATACAACGCTCCCCTACCCCTGAATCGACTTCACTCCGCCTTCGAAGTGTGTTTATCCCCTGAGTGCATTTGGTCATCCTTGATTTCATCTCAAGCCTGACAAAAATGTTCATCTCAGTATTCACTACCTCAAAGAAGCAGTGAAGTCGATTCAAGCCATAGCTTCGGTGGTGTGTTTAGCCCCGTTACATTTTCGGCGCAGAGTCACTCGACCAGTGAGCTATTACGCACTCTTTAAATGGTGGCTGCTTCTAAGCCAACATCCTGGTTGTCTGTGCAACTCCACATCCTTTCCCACTTAACACACACTTGGGGACCTTAGCTGATGGTCTGGGCTGTTTCCCTTTTGACAATGGATCTTAGCACTCACTGTCTGACTCCCGGATATAAGTCTATGGCATTCGGAGTTTGACTGAGCTTGGTAACCCTTGCGGGCCCCGCACCCAATCAGTGCTCTACCTCCACGACTCTAAGTTCCGAGGCTAGCCCTAAAGCTATTTCGGGGAGAACCAGCTATCTCCGAGTTCGATTGGAATTTCTCCGCTACCCCCACCTCATCCCCGCATTTTTCAACATACGTGGGTTCGGGCCTCCAGTGCGTGTTACCGCACCTTCACCCTGGACAGGGGTAGATCACACGGTTTCGGGTCTACGACCACATACTATATCGCCCTATTCAGACTCGCTTTCGCTGCGGCTACGGCTTCTCGCCTTAACCTTGCATGGGAACGTAACTCGCCGGTTCATTCTACAAAAGGCACGCCATCACCCATAAATAGGGCTCTGACTTCTTGTAAGCACACGGTTTCAGGTTCTATTTCACTCCCCTTCCGGGGTGCTTTTCACCTTTCCCTCACGGTACTGTTTCACTATCGGTCGCTAGGGAGTATTTAGCCTTAGCAGATGGTCCTGCTGGATTCATACGGGGTTTCACGTGCCCCGCACTACTCGGGATCCGTCTCGGAGGGAATATACTTTCGACTACAGGGCTTTTACCTCGTATCGCGGGCCTTTCCAGACCTCTTCGTCTAATATGTTCCTTTGTAACTCCATGTGAGACGTCCCACAACCCCAGAGAGCAAGCTCTCTGGTTTAGGCTGTTCCGCGTTCGCTCGCCGCTACTGACGGAATCACTCTTGTTTTCTCTTCCTCAGGGTACTTAGATGTTTCAGTTCCCCTGGTATGCCTCTTGCTATCCTATGTATTCAGATAGAAGTGACTGACTATTACATCAGCCGGGTTTCCCCATTCGGACACCCCCGGATCAAAGCTTGCTTACAGCTCCCCGAGGCAGTTTCGTTGTTCGCCACGTCCTTCATCGGCTCCTAGCGCCTAGGCATCCTCCGTGTGCTCTTAGTAGCTTAACCAACGCTTCAGTTTCGCGCCATTCGCTCTGTTGTCCGTTTGTTTCCTGATCTACTAAACGAGTTAATAGGTGGAAACGAAACTTCCAAAGGATCGACTGTCACGAATCTT
>NZ_ADHJ01000004.1:0-64254 GCF_000193415.1 Paenibacillus vortex V453 | reverse complement strand
CGCCAACAATTTATCTCTTTAGCAACTTTTATATCTTACCACATCCGCTCGATCGTTGCAAGCTTTTTTTGAATTTATTTTTCAAATTCATTTGGCTTGTTTCTCTCAAGCTTTTGTTTCGGCTGTATTTCTTGGCCGGAAATATAATATACCATGGGCGACAGCAATATGCAACCCTTTTATTCTAATTTTATTATAGGTAAAGTATTACATTATATACTTTCTATTTTAGCTAACTATCCGTCTGCTTCTTAGGCCATAGGGTATAACTGAAACTATAGATAAAATCAATTCCGAGAATCAATCCCCAGCGCAGTGCCATTGCCATCAGTTGCTCCGTTCGGTCGGGTTCCCCCACGATCAGGATCATAGTTCCAAGCAACATCACTCCGATTACCCATGCCAAAGCATGACGATACCAACCCTGACGTTCGCGCTTCGCACGGGCCGCCCCATATTTCGGTGCTGGTACGGGCTTCTCATCCCCCGCGAATCTGTGCGCAAACCGCACGTCTGCCCATTGAATCATTCGATGGCCAAACGCAATCGTAACCCCGATATACACTGCCGCCAACCCATGCACAAATCCGGCCTCTGTTCCACCTCGCAGATCCATAATGGTAACAGTAATTAATAGTAGATCAATAATAGGTGTACACAACAGCAGGATTCCTCCCGTTCTTCTCCATCCCAACAGATATCGTGCACTCAACCCGGAAAGAACAAATATCCAGAACAAAACTTCACAGGCAACTATAAAAAAACCAATCATTTGGCCATCCCCTTATTTAATACAATCGTATTAAATAAATTTAACACAGCTTTGTTCCCTAAACAAGATACCCTCGTGAAATAAAAAAACAGCCCACTATAGATAACTATAGTCAGCTGCCTTTTGTACTACTTATGAAAACAAAGCCACTTCTATTCTTTATTGCGCATGTGTGGGAACAGCAAGACATCGCGAATGGATGGGGCATTGGTAAGCAGCATGATCAAGCGATCGATCCCGATACCAAGTCCGCCTGTTGGCGGCATACCATACTCCAGCGCACGCAAGAAATCTTCATCCATTTCATGTGCTTCATCGTTGCCTTGCTCTTTTTCCTTCATCTGTGCTTCAAAACGTTGACGCTGGTCAATCGGATCATTGAGCTCAGAGAATGCGTTCGCATGCTCACGCGCCACGATAAACAGCTCAAAACGATCCGTGAACCGTGGATCCACGTCATTCTTCTTCGCAAGCGGTGAGATCTCAACCGGATGGCCGGTCACGAAGGTCGGCTGAATCAGCGTTTCTTCAACGAACTGCTCAAAGAATGCGTTCAGGATATGCCCGAATGTCATATGTGGCTCAACCGGAACCTTATGTTCTTTTGCCAGACGATGAGCTTCCTCATTGGACATTTCAACACCAAAGTCTACGCCCACAATCTCTTTGACAGCGTCCACCATGGATACACGGCGCCACTGCGGAGTCAGGTCCACTTCATGGCCTTGGTAGGAAATCACTTGTGTACCGAGCACTTCTTGTGCAATATGGGCTATCAAGTTTTCGGTCAGTGCCATAATATCCTTATAGTCCGCATATGCTTCATAGAGCTCGATCATCGTGAACTCCGGATTGTGACGGGTAGAGATGCCTTCATTACGGTATACACGGCCAATCTCGTACACTTTCTCCAAGCCGCCCACGATCAGACGCTTCAGGTGAAGCTCAATCGCGATTCGCATATACAGCTCCATGTCCAATGCATTGTGATGCGTAATGAACGGGCGTGCCGCAGCCCCGCCAGCGATCGAATGCAAAGTTGGGGTTTCCACTTCAAGATAGCCCAGGGAATCCAGATAACGGCGCATCGACTGGATAATACGGGAACGTGTAATGAACGTCTTTTGAACATCCGGATTGATGATAAGATCGACATAACGCTGACGATAACGAAGTTCCACGTCCTTCAGGCCATGGAATTTCTCAGGGAGCGGATACAGCGATTTCGAAAGAACCTCCAGCTCCTTCACTTTCACGGTTGTCTCACCGGTTTTGGTCTTGAACAAGACCCCCTTCACTCCGATGATGTCACCAAGATCAAGGATGCTGAATGCTTCATATTGTGCTTCTGCAACGGAATCCTGACGAACATAAATCTGAACGCGACCACTCAGGTCCTGAATATGAGCAAAAGAAGCCTTGCCCATGCCGCGTTTAGCCATAATCCGGCCAGCCAGGTTCACTTCCACCTGCTTCTCTTCCAGCTCTTCCTTGGAGAGTCCGTCATACTCTTTTAGAATATCACCTGCGTGATTTTCTCTTTCATACTTCCCACCAAACGGATCGATACCCAGCTTGCGAAGCTCGTCCAGTTTGTTGCGGCGGATTTGCAAAAGCTCACTTAACTCCTGCTCTTGTTCCTGATTGTTTATTTCTTCCGTCATCGTCATTCATCTCCTTCATTTCACTTCCATCGTGAATCCCCATAGAGCAGCACAAAAGCCGTCACCTACATACCATCCGGACAGCTCTCAAATCACTTGTATACATTCGCCAAGGACTTAAACGTATGGGCAGCCCAATCAGACTGCCAGCAACCATTTAAGCCCTTCACACGACCTTGCCTATTTAAAAAAGCCCCCCGAAGGAAGCTTTCTACATCACATTCCGACTTACTTCTTAATGTCTACAATTTTATATTGAATAACGCCCGCAGGAACGTTAACATCCACTACCGATCCTTTTTGCTTGCCAATGATCGCTTTGCCGACAGGACTCTCGTTGGAGATCTTGTTATTCAGCGGATCCGATTCAGCCGAACCAACAATGGTATATTCCATCGTGTCGCCAAATTCCAAATCCTCAACAAGCACCGTGTTGCCCACACCGATTATATCGGTATTGATATCATCATTGTTGATGATACGCGCATTACGGAGCATCTTCTCCAGCGTAATAATCCGGCCTTCGATAAAGGCTTGCTCGTTCTTGGCGTCTTCATATTCGGAGTTTTCACTAATATCACCGTAACCGATGGCAACTTTAATCCGTTCCGCCACTTCGCGGCGTTTTACAGACTTCAGATTCTCAAGTTCGTCCTCCAGTTTCTTCAGACCGTCCTGTGTAAGAATGACCTCTTTATCGCTCATAAACCGATTCTCCTGTCATGTAAATAATTTAAACCACGATATCAACTTACTATATGCGAATTCTTGGGGATCAGAACTCCCTCTGATGCCTGCTCAATTTCTTGAATTTATACTGAAAGATTATATGGGAACCATTTCAAAAAGTCAATGCGCGCAAAGGCTGTTACGGATGTCGCATACACGCACCCATTAACAGCCTGCAAGCAAGGTTACCCCATTGCCGCTGCGGCTTGAGGGTATACACTTTTCGTCGATTCTTCTTGGTGCTCCAAACTGTTCACAAAGTTGTCCAAGAGGCTCACCATTTCATCGCGCTTCGTTTCTTCCATAATGATATCTTTAATGCGGGCTGAACCCTTCAGCCCTTTCAGATACCAGGACAGATGCTTGCGCATTTCCCGTACCGCGACCTCTTCCCCACGCAGGGCAATCAAGCGGTCCATATGCAGGATAGCTATCCTGATTTTCTCCTGCGGAGCCGGATCCGGCAGCAGCTGGCCCGATTTCAGGTATTCTATGGTGCGATACAGCATCCAAGGATTCCCGAGCGCACCACGGCCGATCATGACTCCGTCGCAGCCCGTAATGTCCAGCATCCGGCGTGCATCCTCTGGCGTAACCACATCGCCGTTACCGATCACCGGAATAGAGACGGCTTCCTTCACTTGCCGGATGATATCCCAATCGGCATGCCCGGTGTACAGCTGCTCACGCGTACGTCCATGAACACTCACCGCCTGTCCCCCTGCACGTTCGACAGCTTGTGCATTTTCGACGGCATATATGTGATCGCTATCCCAACCCGTTCGCATCTTAACCGTTACCGGCTTGTTCACTGCATCAACGACTGCTGCAACCATCTCATAGATTTTGTTGGAATTCAGAAGCCAGCGTGCGCCAGCATCCATCTTCGTTACTTTCGGTGCAGGACAGCCCATGTTGATATCGATGATATCGGCGTTAGTCTGCTGATCCACGACTTTGGCCGCTTCCACCAGGGAATCACGGTCACCGCCAAAAATCTGCAAGCTCAGCGGCTTCTCCCGCTCGTCCACGAACAGCATCTCCTGGGTGCGCTTGTTCCCGTGAACGATCGCTTTACCGCTGACCATCTCAGCACAGACCAGCCCTGTGCCGAATTCCTTGGCAATCAGTCGGAAGGCCGGGTTGCATACGCCTGCCATAGGAGCAAGAACAACCTGGTTCTTCATCTCGATGTTAGCGATTTTCAATTTATCCATTTCTTATATCACTCCTTTCCTATTCAAATATTTATAGTGGAAGGATCCTGTATACCCCGCCAGGCAGGATCCTTAAGTCTCAAACCAAACCATCATACGCATTAATCGTCGGGCAGTCCAGTCGAAAAATTTGCATATTTTCAGGCAGATAACTACCCAAAAAGATCTCTCCTATATTAATACCGGGGTTTCTGAAAAATAAACCTGCCCTCGCGTCGTTATGCAATCTATCTAGCTGCGCTCCTTAAGTTCCTGCAGTGTAATCTCCAGCGCATCCGCAATCTGCACCAGCATCTGCTCTTCGGCACGGCGGTTCCCCCGCTCAATTGAACCCAATACAGCCAAAGAAATACCGGTTCGCTCTGCAAGCTCTTGCTGGGTCAAACCCTTCAATTTTCGGAAAGCGCGGATACGCTGCGCCAATTGCTTGTTTTCCAAAGCTGTATTCCTTCCTTTCCTTCCAGGTTCTCAAGTGCTGTCTTCACCACGGGGTACAGACCCGAAGGTTCATGCTCAAACACGATATCGGAAAGCGGTCTGAGAACAAAGGCCCGCTCCTGCATACGGGGATGGGGAAGAATAAGGTCCGGCGTATCCAAACGGCGTCCTCCCATCCATAGCAGGTCCAGGTCCACCGTCCGTGGTCCCCAGTGTATATGACGGACCCTGCCAAGCTCTTTCTCAATCCGCTGCATTTCGGCAAGAAGCTCATGAGGACTCCGCGAGGTTGACAGGGCTGCCGCCATATTGAGAAACATCGGTTGATCAACATACCCGACCGGATCGGTCTCATACATGTTGGAAATGCGCTCTACCGTAATACCGGGCACTTCATCCAACCGTTCCAGAGCCTCCATCAGGTTGCCCTCGCGATCTCCCAGATTAGCCCCTAAAGCAATATAAGCCTCTGAGTTCTCAGAGGTAGCGTGTGAATTCATGATCGTCTCACTTTCTGGTCCGGTGCAGCTCAATGGTCACACCTTCAAAATGAATATCAAAAGGCGGGTGCGGCTTCGTCAATCGGACCGTTAAAGCATCGATAATAGTATAAGTGTCCAATACCTTAGATGCAATATGCTCCGCTAAAGCTTCGATCAGGCGGAATGATTCTGTCCGCATAATGTCCAGCAAGAGGTCATGAATCTCGGCATAATTTACCGTCAGCGTCAGATCATCCGTTTTCGCGGCTTTACTCAAATCCATCTCCAGCTCAAGATCCACATAGAAGCGCTGTCCCAACTTGCGCTCTTCCTCAAACACTCCGTGATATCCGTAGTATTCCATGCGGCTCAGTATCATCTTATCCATCTCAGATTCCGTCCTTCCGTATCCCCAAAAATTAAATGCGTCGAAGCTCCGTCGAAGCGTAAGTCATAGCATCACACATCTTCGCTGTACGTTTCATATGTTTCACGTCATGCACCCGAACGATCTGGCAGCCCTGCGCAATACCATAGGCCACCGTTGCCGCTGTGCCTTCCAGTACATCCTGCGCAGGGGCACCAAGCGCAGTCTGGATAAACCTTTTGCGGGAGGTTGCCAGCAGCACCGGAAATCCGAGACTTACAAGCTCATCGAGGGATGCCATTACCTTCATGTTCTCGTCATAGTCCTTGGCAAAGCCGATACCCGGATCAAGCAGAATTTGACTATCTTTAACGCCAGCAGATCGTGCAATCTCGACACTTTCCAGCAAATCCCGTTTAACGTCCTCTATAAGATTGACATAGTTCCGATCAAGACGATTATGCATCAGAATAACGGGACACCCCAGCTCCGCTGCAGTTCTCGACATATCGGGATCATGTTTAAAACCCCAAATATCATTGATGATATGGGCTCCCGCTTCAATAGTCTGACGGGCAACCTCAGCTTTATAGGTGTCAATCGACAATGGGATATGCGGAGCATGCCGGTGAATAGCCTCTATAACCGGAATAACACGGGCGAGCTCTTCTTGAATCCCGACCGGCTCGTGTCCCGGACGTGTTGATTCCCCGCCGATATCGATGATGTCGGCTCCCTCTTCGACAAGCTGCAGCGCGTGCTCGACCGCTCGCTCCGTATCGTTATAACGGCCTCCGTCCGAGAACGAATCCGGTGTTACATTCAATATGCCCATAATGAGCGTGGACTGGCCCAGCTTAAGCGCAGCATCTTTGCTCAGACGATATTCACGTTCGTAAATGGTTGTTCTCATACATAATACCCTGCTTTCCTTCTATACGCACTCTGCAATGCCCGGGTTACTGGACCGGCCGCACCTTGTCCAATGACAATAGACTGATCTCCCGATCCAACCAGTGTCGTGACCGGTACGATTTCCTGAACAGAGCCTGTCGTAAATATTTCATCCGCTCCGCTGAATACTTCCCAGCTGTAGTGCCCTTCTTCGGCTTCGATTCCAAGCTCGGTAGCCAGTTCCAGGACAACGGCCCGGGTAATCCCCGGTAAAATGCCCGTACTGATATCAGGCGTATATAAATGCCCCTCTTTGACAAAAAAGACGTTGCTGACAATACCCTCAGCCACATCCCCTCCTGCGGTTAGCATCAAGCCTTCTGCCGGTCCGCCGGGATGGGCAGGATACCGCTCCAATTCCCGCTTTGCGAGTATATTGTTCATGTAATGCAGAGATTTCATCCGGACAGGGGATTCCGGTGTATTCCTTGGAAGAGACAGCAGGCGCATCACTCTGCCTTTTTCGTATACATCTTCCTTCGTGACCGGCAGCTCTTTAGCAAACAGGATCTCGAAGGGCTTCACATAATCACCGAGAGGCAGACCCAGCAGACCCTCGCCCGCCGTAACCGTATACCGGATATAAGCATCCTGAAGGCCATTAGCCTCCATCAGCTCCGATATCCAGCGGCTCATCCCGTCATGGTCTGTCATGTGGGCTATCCCAAGCTGTCGGCAGCTATCCATAAGTCGGTCCAAGTGCCGCTCTAATTGAAATGGCTTCCCCTGATAGGTGCGAAACGTCTCGAATACGCCCATTCCGTACAGAAGACCGTGATCCATTACAGACACCACAGCCCCGGCAGCATCCACGATGCCGCCGTTCAAGCCAATGAATCTCATGCCTTGGCGCCAGCCGTGCGCTTCAAAAAGTTGCGCAGCATCTGATGACCGTGATCGGTAATAATCGATTCCGGATGGAATTGCACACCTTCAACCGGATATTGTTTATGGCGCAAGCCCATGATCTCGCCCTCTTCGGTCCAGGCGGTAACCTCAAGATCATCCGGCAGGCTCTCCTTCTCCACGATCAGCGAGTGATAACGCGTTGCAGTGAAAGGAACCGGCAGACCTTCAAAGACCGAATCGCCTGTATGGTGAATGGGCGAGGTTTTCCCGTGCATCAGCCGCTCCGCGCGAATCACTTTGCCACCAAAAGCTTGGCCTATCGCCTGATGACCGAGGCAAACACCGAAGATTGGAATGACACCCTTGAAGTGTTCAATAATCTCCAGGCTGATACCCGCCTCATTCGGTGTGGCCGGTCCAGGCGATATGAGAATATGATCCGGTGCCAATGCCTCGATCCCGGCAATATCAATCTCATCATTCCGGTATACCTTGACTTCCTCTCCGAGCTCTCCCAAGTATTGAACCAGGTTATACGTAAACGAATCATAGTTATCGATGACAAGTATCATGTTATTTCCCCCCTATATTCGCAGCCACCGCTGCAGCTTCTTCTTCACTGCACATCAGTGCCGCAATCAAAGCCTTTGCCTTGTTATGGCACTCCCTGTACTCTCGATAAGGATCGGAATCAATCACGATGCCCGCTCCCGTCTGAATGTAGCCAATCCCATCCTGTACCGCAAGGGTCCGGATAATAATGTTTAGCTCCATATCCCCATTATAATCGATCCAGCCCATAGAGCCGGTATAAGGCCCCCGGGTAACAGGCTCCAGTTCTTCAATGATTTCCATGGTCCTGATTTTGGGAGCGCCTGTTATAGTGCCGCCAGGGAATGTTGCCGCGATGACATCATATGCATTGTTTCCCTCTGCAATTTGACCCTCCACCTGTGACACCAAGTGCATCACGTGGGAGTATCTCTCCACCGTCATCAGCTCAGGAACATGAACCGATCCGTATGCCGCAATCCGTCCAATGTCATTCCGCTCCAGATCAACCAGCATGATATGCTCCGCCCGTTCCTTCTCACTGCCAAGAAGCTCAGCTTCCATAGCAGCGTCCTCATCCGGGTTGCTTCCGCGGCGGCGGGTTCCTGCGATCGGCCGCGCAGACACAACATCGCCATCAAGCTTCACCAGCAGCTCCGGTGAGCCGCTCGCCAGACTAAAGCCAGGTGAGGACAAATACCCCATGTAAGGCGACGGATTCAATATACGCAGCCATTCATAAATATCAGCAGGGTCCGCATGCAGCTGCAAATGCCGCCTTAAGGATAAATTCACCTGAAACACATCGCCTTGGCGGATGTATTCTTGAATGGATAACACCGCTTGCTGGAATGCTTCTTGTGAAAAATCAATCTGCAGCCGATCCCAGATCTCAACGTTGGGCCCGGACAGCTCCTGTGCTTTTGCCTGCCGTTCCTGCCGCACATGCTCATCTTCGGACATAACACCGATTCCTGAATTTGTTCCAAACATCTCGTTCCACTGGGACAGCATGGATTCAGCTCTAATAGCGGCTGTTTCATATAACTGGCCCAATAGTTTCTCCTGCTCGGGCGCAAGTACCGAGTCATTACACGTGCCTGAAGGATCACCCGACACTGACACCGGCTCTTCTGACTGAATGTCCAGGGCTGCTGATTTGTTTGCCCATGGCAGCGGAACGTGAACCGAGCAGTACATGCTATCATCGGTGTGATCATATATCCAAATCTCTTCCATGCGCATCCACAGGTAATCCGGAAAGCCCGGCTCATCCTTGGCCATCGTGGGGAGCTGTTCAATCGAGCGGACCACATCATAGCTCAGGAAACCGGCGCAGCCTCCACGAAAATCAGGCCATTCCGGCACACGTGGGGCTTTCCAGGCTCCCATCCACTGCTCCAGGAGATGCAGCGGCTCTCCTGTTACGTTCGTTCTTTTACCGCTGGACAGCTCTATGACCTCGCCGCTGCTTCCTTTTCCCTGGAGAATGGAAACCGGCTGCAATCCAAGATACGTGTAGCGTCCGCCCTTGCCGCTCTCCAGCACGAAGGCATACGGCGACGCCGCTTTCCATGCATGTCTCCAGGACAAGGGCAACCCTCTTGATGTTCCTTTATATTGAACCAGATAGGGAACTACGGACCAGCCCTCTTTAGCCCATTCTTGCCACTGGGCCAGCTTCACTCTTCTCTCCATGCCGATCCTCCCTTAGTCTCCAAAAGCCTTACTGTTGCCTGTCAGTATACTGTATCCCGCTTCTCTTGAAAACCCTAAATAGGGCATGTCCCACAATAATTTTTGTCCATGGATGAGCTTGGATTCCATTAAAGCGTTCTCTTTGGGAGTAGTATACACAAAAAGCCCCCAATGCTATAAAACACATTGAAGGCTTCCTTATAACTACGTATGTCCAGACCCTAACGGAACGGGAAAATTCGCAGTTTTATCTTAAAGTCGTCTTATTCGAAGTTATAGAGAGGCGTGCTCAGGTAACGTTCCCCGTTACTTGGAATCACAGCTACCACCCGTTTGCCCTTACCCAGCTCTTTAGCCACCTTCAATGCAGCATATACAGCAGCACCGGAAGAAATACCGCCAAGAACGCCTTCTTCCTTCGCCACACGACGGGATGTTTCAAAGGCATCATCATTCTCTACGTGCACGATCTCATCGTAGATTTCTTGATTCAGGATTTCAGGAATAAAGTTTGCTCCGATGCCTTGAATCTTGTGAGGACCTGGTTTGCCTCCGGCAAGGATCGGCGAAGCAGCGGGCTCTACCGCAATGATTTTGATGTCAGTGAACTGGCCTTTCAGCACTTCACCTGCTCCTGTGATCGTACCGCCTGTTCCGATACCAGCGATGAACGCATCCAGGGAACCTCCGATGGACTCGATGGCTTCCACGATTTCAGGACCTGTCGTCTCACGGTGTATCTTCACATTGGCTTGGTTCTTGAATTGCTCAGCCATAAAAAATCCGGCATTTTCTTTCTGAATTTCTTCTGCCTTCTTAACCGCGCCGTTCATACCTTCCGATCCTGGCGTCAGGACCAATTCCGCTCCGTAGGCACGCAGCAGGTTGCGGCGCTCCAGGCTCATGGTTTCAGGCATAACGATAACTGCTTTGTAGCCTTTGGCAGCAGCCACCATCGCCAAACCGATACCCGTATTTCCACTTGTTGCTTCAATTATAGTATCACCTGGTTTCAAGCGGCCGTCTTTCTCCGCCTCTTCCACAATGCTGATTGCAATGCGGTCTTTAACGCTTGCTCCCGGGTTCTGGTATTCCAGCTTCAGATAAATCTCTGCGCTATCCTCGGGTACAATCCGGTTTAAACGGACAAGTGGAGTTCCACCGATTAATTCTGTCACATTATTGACGACTTTTGCCATGAATAAAGCCCTCCTCATAAATATAAAATGTACAAACATAGTCAATACATAATGATGTTATTCATTCTAATGTCGAATCATTGAATTTGTAGTGTCTGGGATGTGTTAAAAAGATAGTGGAGCCAGCATAATCTGAAACTTTCGATTATTTCGGCTTTCCTAATATCCGAGTAAAAAGGTGGGTTTTCGTTCTTTCATCTTATCAACGTTATAAGCCATTGTCAATATCCCATTGCTCGAAATTCAACATTTCTAGGCGGATTTTCCTGCGTCTCTTGAACGAGAAGAGGGCGTGTCCCTTACCATTGCGGAATCTGAAATGCCGCTGTGTGCTTGCTTTGACGAATAAGGCTAACTTAAGTGAAAAAAAGCTCCTGCAGCAGATTTACTCCGCTACAGCGAGCTTTTCCTCATTTTGATCTACAGCGTGACTGTGCCCGCGCTGATTCGTGCCTCATACTTCTCCCGAAGCTGCCGCTCCAGTTCCGATAAGGATATCGACTGTTCCAGCGCTAGCTGCTTACGAACCGCTTCGCGAATCTTGTCCTCGCTGGGAGCCTTAGGCTCAATAATATCGTGCAGATAAACGATCGCATAGGTGTCTGTGAGTGAGATAGGTCCCGCAATATCCCCTGGTTCAAGCTCTAAAGCTGCATCAAGCAGTGCGGGCGGCAGAAAAGGATCATCCTCTTCGATCAGCCCTATCTGTCCACCCTCCTCACGGGTGTATTCATCCAAGGATATCTCAGACGCGAGAGCAGCAAAATCTTCACCGTTCTCCAGCCGGTCCATAGCCTGGTTCGCCTCATCCTCCGAAGCCACTTCAATCATGGACAAATTCAGTTGTTTCTTGGGGCGAAATTGATCAGGGTACAACTCCAGATAAGCATCAATCTGCTGCGGTTCGATATAAACATCAGAGGTGGCGATTTTTTCAAGCAGCATCCTATAGGTCGTTTCCATCCTTAATTCTGCTTCGGTAATCCCTAACTGGTTTTCCATTTCCGATAAGAACCGTTCCTTTGAACCGTAGCTGCGGCTCATCACGTCGATCTCCGCATCTACTTCCGCCGTCGTAATATCAATGCCCTTCGCCTTGGCCTCCAGAGCTACCGCTTGCCGATTCAGCATGGTCATCAGCATTTCGCGGCCATAACGCTTTTTTAGCTCGTCAACCCATTCGTCTTCAGTGATCGCCCTGTCCTGTATGGATGCGACTGCCAGGGATCCATCTTTCAATGATGGCGAAGCCTCCTGCGAAAAAATCCCCGAAAACAGCACCCAGCCGCCCATACCTATTACGCATGCTGTCAAGACAATGACGGTCGCCCACAATCCCTTCTCTTGTCTCGTCATCACGGTCGCTCATCCCAACGTTAAGATTTGGCCCGCTCTAGCACGGATCTTAGCTGTTCTTCATCGTAAGTATATTTCTCATTGCAAAAATGACAGGAAACCTCCGCCTTGCCATCCTCTTCAATCATCTGCTCAAGCTCTTCAAGTCCTAAGCTGATCAAAGCGCGCTCAACCCGCTCCTGGGAGCAGTCGCAGCTGAAGATCACTGGCGTTTCCTCCAGAATGGTCACATCCGGAACAACCCGCTTCAGGATATCCTCGAGCTCCAGTCCTTCTTCCAGCAACTCGGTAATCGGTGGAATCTTGCTTAACGCAAGCTCCAGCTCCGTAATCTCCTCGTCGGTCACTCCAGGGAGGAGCTGAACGATGAAACCTCCGGCATTCGCCACGGTGTAATCCGGTGAAACCAGCACACCCAGACTTACCGCGGAATTGGTTTGCTCCGAAACGGCAAAATAATACGTAAAATCCTCGGCCAGCTCACCTGAAATGATCGGAACGCTGCCCCGATAAGGTTCCTTTAGGCCGAAATCCTTAATCACATCAATGTGGCCGGTGGTACCCACCGCTGCTGCAACGTCCATCTTGCCCGGACGAATGTTCGTCAGCTCGACATGCGGATTTTTGACATACCCGCGAACTTCTCCGTTGGCACTACTCTCGGCTGCAATCAGTCCGATCGGTCCATCGCCGCGTACTTGTATGCTAAGGCGTTCGTCTCCTTTCAGCATGGCTCCCATCATCGCTGCTGCTGACACGGTACGGCCCAAAGCGGCTGTGACGACAGGGAACGTATCATGTCTCCGGCGCAACTCTTCTACCAGTTCGGTTGTCCGAACGGCAAATGTCCGTACTTTTCCGTTTAGTGCAGTTCCCCGCAGCATACGGTCTTTTTGTTTATCCATCTTGAGGCCTCCTTGTCCTTCTTAGTTGTTATGTCCAACTGAAGTATAACGATTAATTCCGTTCATAAATAATGCGCAAGCCTTCAAGCGTTAAAAGCGGGGCAATCTCCTCAATGGATTCCGTCTCGCTTGCGATCAGCTCGGCCAATCCGCCGGTAGCAATAACCTTAACATTGTCCGTTCCCATCTCGGCTTTTATGCGTTTGACCAGACCATCGACCTGGCCTGCGTATCCATACACGATGCCGGCCTGCATGGCATGGACGGTGTTGCGTCCGATTACCTTTTTGGGCTTCTCGAGCTCGATGCGCGGAAGCTTGGAAGCACGCTGTACAAGGGCCTCCGTGGCAATCCCAATCCCGGGCACTATAGCACCGCCGAGGTAATTCCCATCCCGATCAATGCAGTCAAACGTCGTCGCCGTACCGAAATCCACTACAATCAGCGGCCCTCCGTACTGCTCGACGGCTGCCACAGCGTTGACGATTCGGTCAGCGCCCACCTCACGCGGATTTTCGTACCGCAGATTAAGCCCGGTTTTTATGCCCGGTCCCACGATAAGAGGGGCTTTGCCAATGTATTTATTACACATCTCCTCAACCACGCCTACAAGCGGAGGAACTACGGAAGACACAATAACCCCTTCTATTTGGCTTACCAATATATTCGACATTTGAAACAAATTGTGAATTAATACGCCGTATTCGTCCACGGTAGATTGACGCGCTGTACTGATCCGAAAATCATGCAGCAGTTTCTTGCCCTGGTATACCCCCAGCACAATATTGGTATTCCCTACATCTACAACCAGAATCAATCCACTGCTCCTCCTTTCTTCTCGTTAAGATCCAGGCTGATATCCAGGCTGTGAAAAGAATAAGTCAGCCGTCCAACGGAGATCACATCCACTCCGGTTTCGGCAATCCCGCGCACGGTCTCCAGCGTCACGTTTCCCGACGCCTCGACACGCACATGAGGGGACCTGGCCTTGATTCTCCGAACAGACTCCGCCATCATGTCATGACTCATGTTATCGAGCATGATGATATCAGCGCCTGCCTCCAAAGCTTCATCCACCTGCACAAAACTCTCAGTCTCAACTTCTATGGTCATTGTGTGTGGAATATTAGCCCTTGCCCGGCTCACCGCTTGCGCGATTCCGCCTGCACCCTTAATATGATTATCCTTGATCATGACGGCATCGTACAAGCCGAATCGATGATTCGCTCCGCCACCGACCCGAACCGCATATTTCTCCAGCATACGGTGCCCCGGTGTTGTTTTGCGAGTATCCACCAGTCGGGTCGGTAATCCCTCCAGCATGTCAACAAAAGAACGTGTTCGGGTTGCTATGCCGGACAGCCGCTGAAGCAAATTCAAAGCGAGCCGCTCCCCTGTCAAAATACGATGCGTGCTTCCCTCCACTTCAGCGAGAATGGTACCCTTCTCCACCATCTCACCGTCACGGACAAATGCCGTAAACGTCAGGGAAGGATCGACCGTTTCGAATACGAGTTCCGCGGCAGGCATGCCCGCAACAACTCCTGCCTCCTTGGCATGAATAACAGCCTTGGATTCGTGACCCGGCTCAATCGTGGTAAGGGTTGTAATATCCCCTGATCCAATATCCTCTTGCAGCCATGTCCGAATGCTCTGGAGAAGGCCATCATGGTATCCGTTAAACATCATCGCTCAATTCCTCCGTCATCTCTTGATCCCGAGTATGCACAATATGCTTCTGCCATACGCTGTCGTTCCGATCCGGGAAATCCTCACGGTAGTGGGCTCCCCGGCTTTCTTCGCGACCCAGCGCGCCCTGAACCACGAGCAGGGATGCGGTGAGCATGTTGGCAAACTCGTATTCCTCACGTTTCGAGAGCAGCGCTTGGAACAATGGCAGCTGACGGCCAAGCTCTTCTGCAGCTCTTAATAGGGTATCCCGATTGCGGCGAAGCCCTGCATATCGTACCATCACTTTTTGAAGTTTCAGGCGTTTTTCAACTATCGCTTGTGACGGGGCATCCTTACGTCCAAGCTGAAATGATACATGAAGGGGCCCTTCTGATGGTTCAGGGAGCTTCTGAATACGTTCCACAATGCGACTGCCGTATACAACCGCTTCCGAAAGCGAGTTGCTTGCCAACCGGTTCGCTCCATGAACACCGGTAGACGAAACCTCTCCGCAAGCGAACAATCGCTTCACGCTGCTCTCTCCGTGCAAATTGGTCTTGATGCCCCCCATCATATAATGCGCAGCCGGGGAGACCGGAATCCAATCTGACGATAAATCAAGTCCATACTGCATGCATGTTTCATAAATCGTCGGGAACCGATGTTTGACCATCTCTGGTGACTCATGGGTAATGTCCAGATACACAAAGGTAGACCGCGTCGCTTCCATCTCGCTGACAATGGCCCGGGCAACAATATCCCGGGGGGCCAGCTCCAGCAAGTCATGGTACTTTGGCATGAACCGTTCCCCTTTGATATTACGAAGAACAGCGCCCTCGCCACGAACCGCCTCGGAGATCAGAAACCGTGGTGCACCCGGATAGCTAAGTGCCGTGGGATGGAACTGAATGAATTCCATATCCCTGATGTCCGCACCTGCCCGGTAAGCCATAGCAACACCGTCGGCTGTCGCAACCTCCGGGTTGGTTGTATACCTGTACAACTGGCCGGCGCCTCCTGAGCACATAATGGTCGCCCGCCCACGTACAAAAACCCGCCTGCCATCCGGCATCTGTACCAATGCACCGTGACATTCCCCTTGCTCCGTGACCAGATCAATGACAAAATGATCGTCCCATACTTCTATATTGTGAAGCATTTCAACCTGAATGGAAAGGGCACGCACAATTTCATATCCGGTAGCGTCCCCATTAGCATGAAGAATACGACGGTGACTGTGCGCACCTTCCTTGGTTAGCGCAAGCTCGCCATTCTCGACATCAAACATCGTCCCAAGACGAATCAGCTCCTGAACCCCAACCGGTCCCTCATTTACGAGGACATCCACCGCAGTAGATGAGCATAGTCCCGCCCCTGCCATCAGGGTATCCTGGCGATGGTAGACCGGAGAGTCATCTTCAGCTGTTACGGCAGCAATGCCGCCTTGAGCATAACGAGTGTTGCTCTCGAGCAGCGATTTCTTTGTAATCAGCAGCACCTTTTGAGTGGCACTTGCCATAATGGCCGTATATAAACCCGCAATGCCTGAACCGATGACAATGACATCCGTCTGGACGACCGGCAGATCGTTCAGTTCAAAATCAATCAAATACTGCGGTATCACGATGCCTCACCTGTCTTTTCACGAAAGAGTAGCGCATGCTACTTAACCTGTAACATGCGCTCTAATGAAGTTCTGGCTTTCTCTGCAACGACCGGAGGCACATAAATTTGCGGCTTCATCGTTTCCAGTGCTTTGACCAGCTTTTTGAGATTATTCACTTTCATATTGGGACAAACCAGGAATTTCGTGGCAAAATGGAACGATTTATCCGGGCTATCCAATCGAAGCTGATATCCTGTGCCATCCTCTGTACCTACAATAAACTCCTTGGCAGACGAATTTTTGCAATATTCCAGAATCGCAGTTGTGCTGCCTACAAAATCACCCATCGCAACGACCTCCGGACGGCATTCCGGATGCACCACAAACTCGGCACCAGGATGCTTGGCTCTCATCTCGACAACATCCTTAACGGTCAGCATATCATGCGTGTTGCAGTACCCTTCCCAGATGATCAGCTTCTTGTCGGTATGCTGCTGGACGTAGTGCCCTAAATTTTTATCAGGCACCCATATAATTTCATCTGAATCGACGGATTGAATCACCTTTACCGCATTGGATGAAGTACAGCAGATATCTGTTTCTGCTTTGATCTCAGCTGATGAATTGATGTAAGTTACCACTTTTGCATTCGGGTGCTGCGCTTTCAACTTCCGCAAGCCGTCAACGTTCACCATATCCGCCATCGGACAACCGGCACGCTCATCAGGAATAAGAACGGTTTTGCCCGGTGCCAGGATTTTAGCGCTCTCACCCATAAAGTGCACACCGCAGAATACGATAACCTCAGCATCGGTTTGTGCTGCTTTCTGCGCAAGCAAGAAGGAATCCCCGCGGAAATCAGCGACCTCCTGTATTTCATCCCGTTGATAATAATGAGCCAAAATAATTGCGTTACGTTCCTTCTTCAATTGCATTAACCGCTCACGCAGTTCACGGTTTTGCTCTGCCTTACGCTCCAGTGCCAAAGCTTCCATGATCGACCCTCTCCCTTTATGTAGTCCGGCTGTAAACCGCTTGATGACCATGTGACTTCCAGGATGGTTTATACCTTTGTGAAAGGATGCGCATCCTTATTTAACAACTAATGTACACGTTCGTTCTGTGCCCTGTCAATGTGATAGAAAGCACAAAAAGAACCGGAAAACGAATTATCGTTCTCCGGTTCTTCGATTTTATTCGGTATTCGATGTTTTATCAGCGAATATTACGTTAACCTGCTGTTTCCGTTGTCCGATCCATCTGGAGGATCCTTACGGTCCGAATCTTTAGGCTCCGGCTGTTGATCATTCGAATCCATCGGGTTGTTCGGAATTTCTTCCGTGGAAATCGGCTGATCTCCGTCTTCTTTCCCTTGGATGCGAACTTTCACGTCACCAATGTTGTCGATGATCGGTTCGCCGCTCTCGGAAGAACCTTCACCTTCTCCATTGCCATTGCCTTCAGCTGATCCAGTCTCAATGAGATTCTTGATTTGCTCAAGCTCCAGTGTTTCCATCTCAAGAAGCGTATTCGCAATCAGGTGAACTTCTTTGGAATGCTTGGTCAGAATCTCTTTAGACTTCTCGTAACAATCGTTGATGAACCGCTGCATTTCTTGATCGATCTCATAAGCGATTTGATCACTATAGTTCTGCTCGTGTCCGATATCGCGTCCCAGGAACACCTGTCCTTGGGATGTACCGAACTGCATCGGTCCAAGCTTCTCACTCATACCGTACTCCACAACCATGCTGCGGATAATGCCGGTTGCCTGCTGGAAGTCACTGTATGCTCCGGTACCGATTTCGCCAATGAACAACTCCTCGGCTACACGACCACCAAGCAAACCGGATACACGATCAAGCAATTCCTGTTTCGTCACGAGCATCCGATCTTCCTTCGGCATCATAATGACGTATCCACCAGCACGACCACGAGGGATAATCGTTACCTTATGAACGGTATCCGCATGCTCGAGGAAGTAACCTACAATGGTGTGACCCGCCTCGTGATAAGCTACGATACGTTTCTCGCGGTCACTGATCACGCGGCTGCGCTTCTCCGTACCCACGATCACACGGTCGATCGCTTCATCCACTTCTCGCATGGAGATATCCTTACGATTGCGGCGTGCCGCAAGCAAGGCTGCCTCATTGAGGAGATTCTCCAGATCGGCACCCGTAAATCCTGTCGTACGTTTAGCGATGATGTCCAATTTAACATCCTTCGTCAACGGCTTGTTGCGTGCATGGACTTTCAGCACAGCTTCACGGCCCTTCACATCTGGACGATCTACTGTAATCTGACGGTCAAAACGTCCCGGACGAAGAAGCGCCGGGTCCAAAATATCCGGTCGGTTCGTTGCAGCAACGATGATAATGCCTTCGTTTGCTCCGAAACCATCCATCTCGACCAGCAATTGGTTGAGTGTTTGCTCACGCTCGTCATGTCCGCCACCAAGACCGGCACCGCGCTGACGACCTACAGCATCAATCTCATCAATAAAGATAATACATGGAGCATTCTTCTTCGCATTCTCGAACAAGTCGCGCACCCGAGATGCGCCAACACCGACAAACATCTCAACAAAATCGGAACCGGAAATGCTGAAGAATGGCACTCCCGCTTCACCGGCAACAGCACGTGCCAGGAGTGTCTTACCGGTTCCCGGAGGACCGACAAGGAGAACACCCTTCGGAATGCGAGCGCCTACCGTGTTAAACTTGCGCGGATCTTTCAAGAAGTCAACAACCTCAATAAGTTCCTGCTTCTCTTCATCTGCTCCGGCTACATCTTCAAATGTAATCCGTTTCTTCTCTTCATTATATAAGCGGGCTTTGCTCTTACCAAAGTTCATCACTTTGCCGCCGCCGCCCTGAGCCTGATTAAACAGGAAGAAGAACAGAACAAACATAATGATGAGCGGAATAAAGGATGAAAGTAATGTCAGCCAAATGCTTTGGCCTTCCATTGGCACCACGGTCAGTTTGACTTTGTTGCTGTCACTGGCTGCAGTCAGCTCTTGCATAGCTGCATCCGTAGCAGGAATATAGGTTGAGAAATTCTCCGATTTTTTCTCTTCGGTAATCTCCCTATACTTACCGGTCACCAGATAAGCGTAACCGTCAAATTGCACCGTCATTTCCTCTATGTTGTTAGCTTTGACTTCCTGCCGCAGCTCGTTATAACTAGGGGCATCGGCTTGCTCGCCGCCATTGGTGACAAATTGAACTATGCCCACCACGACCAAAAATAGAATCAAATAAAAACCAGAATTCCGGATGAACCGACTCATCCCCTACCTCCTCTCAAGACACATAAGATATTTTACCACAGCCTGTCTGGCCATCTCAACAAAGGGCCCTAATCTGTGGCAGCAGCCCATTGGCGCGGTTTAACTGCTGTAGATTTCCGGCTTCAAAATCCCGATGTAGGGGAGGTTCCGGTAATGCTCGGCATAATCGAGTCCATATCCGACAACAAAAGCGTCGGGCAGTACAAACCCGGTATAATCAGCCTGCAAATCCACCGTACGGCGTGCCGGTTTGTCAAACAGGGTAACTACGCACACCGAATTTGCCTTACGGCTCTTAAGCAGCTCAATCAAATGACTTAGCGTAAGGCCGCTGTCGATAATATCCTCCACAATCAGAACATCTCTTCCTTCAACGGACGCGTCCAAATCTTTAATGATTTTGACCACGCCAGAGGATTTCGTAGATGCCCCATAGCTGGAAACAGCCATGAAATCCAGCTCCAGAGGTACTGATATGGATTTAACCAAGTCGGCCATAAAAATAAACGCACCTTTAAGAACGCAAATTACTAGTGGATTGCGTCCCGCATATTCGGCGCTTAGCTTGGAACCGAGTTCCTTAATTTTTGCGTGAATCTCTTCTTCACTGATGAGTATTTCCTGAATGTCATTCTGCAACTTAAGTGGACCTCCTACGTTTATACTATGAAAGCGTGAAACGGGCCATTCTTCGTTTAACACTTGCCTTAAGCATCCGATAGCTCCATCCGGAGAATTCGTGATGTGTGCCGCCCGCAAGCGGCATGAACGGAACGTCGTACACCTGGAATCCACACGATGCTGCCGGAACTGTCACAAAGAATAGGAATCCGGGAACGGACAGACGGTGGAATTTTCTCATCAATGAGAATATCTTTCACCTTTTTGCTTCCGTTTAATCCCATGATCTTCATCTTGTCTCCCGGCTGTCTGTTACGTACGGTTAAAGGAAACTGCAGCCCATCCGCATCAAAATCCGCCACAAAGGGCGATGGTCTGGAGCCGCTCCGGCTTTCGCTTCCTGTCTTTAACGACAATTTCAGCATTTTTCCGATTTCCTTAACATACAGCTCTGAAACATCAGGAGAATCAAGAATGTATATGTACTGTCCCTGTTCTTCCGGAGGCTTAGGCCAGAACTGGACTTGGCCATACTCGCGAACACAGGTAATGCCGTCGCCCAGATCCAGACGCCAATTGCTTCGTTGATCGTTAAGAATCCCTTGGCGAACCGATTCAATCTTGACAAAATCGGTGTTTTCCTGATCTGAGGGCAGGTAATTTAATATTAGTTTAATCAAACGCCGTTGTAAAGCGACATGTAAGCCCAAAAAGGAAGGCGCGTCGAAAGCGAGCCTCCCATCGTTCTCCTGCACCATTCTCCGAAATTGCTTCGCAGCTTCACGCTCCACAAAACCATCCTCCTGCTGGACAATTTCGGCCAGCTGATTGAGTGAGGAGGAGAACTGCCCATTGTATTGTTCCAGGAAAGGCAATACTTCCAGACGAATCGCGTTGCGGCGGTACTTCGTCTGCAGATTGCTGTTATCTACCGCATACTGGAAACCGCACACCCGGCACAGCTCCACGATATCCGCTTTGTACATACGAAGGAACGGACGGATAAGTTCCACTTTTTTTTCCGTGCGCTTAAATTTAATTCCGGCAAGCCCGGGAAGACCGCTTCCCCGCAGAAGCCTCATCAATACCGTCTCGGCCTGATCGTCGGCATGATGAGCAAGAGCCACTGAGCGTGCATTGTATTTCTGTGCAGTTTGCAGCAGAAATTCATAGCGCTTCTCTCTAGCTGCCTCCTGTCCTCCCTTGCCGCTCTCTTCCATATAAGCAGGAATATCAATGAACGCTGTCTCTAAGGGGAGCCCCAGCCGCTCCGCCAACTCACGCACCATCTCTGCCTCTTGATCCGATTCAGTTCGAAAGCCATGATGCACATGGGCGCAGATCAGCCTAAGCGGCGTATGGTTCAGCGAAATTTCGTGCAGCACGTGCAGAAGCGCAACGGAATCGGGGCCGCCGGAAACAGCGACCACGATACCATCACCCTCCGACCACAGCTCAAACTCTGCGGCGGTTCGCTCCACGTTATGAACAAATGTCCGTAAATAATCCTGTTTCACTTGCAGATCCCCTTTATAACTCCCAGTGACAAGACGTTGCTTCATGAGCGGAAGAAGAAATAAACGGCACAGGCCATAATGACTAACGATAAGGCAAATGCGTTCCTCAGCCACCGAGGCGTACGCCCCGGAATAGGACGCGCGCTCTTGGCTGTGCCTTCATACATCCGTTTCTTCCACTCGTTCAACGCTTCCCGTGAATCCGCGAAATTTCCGCATAACGCCTTATTCAGCCAGACAGCGTATGGCTTGAACACAGGGTTTCTTCGCAGTATCAGCTGCAGATCTGCAACACTGCGGGTCTGGGGAAGCTGGCAAGATGCCTCCCTTAAGGATTTCTCATCCAGCAGGCCGATACACATCACGGCAAACGAGAACAAATCATAGGATACGTCGCCGGTTCGGCTTCCGGCATTCCAGTATCCCCGATCATACCATTCTGTAAACTGTTTTACGCTGCGCCCAAAGGAGCTGACGCCTCCGTAATCGATCAGCTCCACTCTTCCGTATGCCGAGACCATTACATTATCCGGCTTCAAATCCCCGAATGCATAGCCTGATGCATGCAGAACAGACAACTTCTCAAGCAGCTTCAATCCAATCAGACTTACCCACTCGGTGCCGCGTTTGCGAATAAACCGATGCAGCGGGCTCCCCTCAATGTAACGCATGACATAGAAGGACACCTCATGGCTGCCATCATGATGATCGTCCGCCTCCACAAGATACGGGTCCGGCATCTGTTCTTTCAACGCATTCAGCACATTAATTTCGGATTGAAGATCCAGAGCGTCATGACCTACTTTCAGAGCATAACGCCCGCGTACTCCTGCCCGATGGACCAGATACACCTTGCCGTTAGCCCCTTTGCCGAGCATACGTTCCACGATATACCGGCTGTTCCGCCATTTACCGGTAATTACGGTTCCTGGCGGGTAACCCGGGTTAGACAACGTAGTCACCGAGCATCCCTTCCTCTTGGCTGGAATCACCCTGCCATGATTGATTACCTTCTAGTGTACCATATCGGTAAAATTCAATCACCTTTAACAGGGCAGGTCCTGTCGGCGTAGCCCCTTTCATCTGAAGCCGGCTGAACATCCCCCTCGCACCATCCAGATCCGAGGTCCAATCCACGTCCATGACCACATCTTCGCCGCTATGCTTGCCCGGAAAATGGAATACGGACAGCTTGCTTGAGCCTAAGCGCGCTTTCAGGCTCAGCATCAAGTCACGTATTGCCTCTTCAACAGCAGCCAGTTTAGGCTTCATGCTGGCACTTGCATCAATTAACAGCGCTACTTGAAGGGATGACGTCTCAGCCAGCTCATCCACCACTTCAACGACTTGTGAACGCTTGTCTGGCGGAAGCTCCTCCAATGACCCGCTCCCTAAAATATGCTGTATCTCTTTATTTACCGCTTGTTGGATCGTCTGAACCACCGTTTTCCGAGTCATCATCTGCATCGTCTGTGCCAGCTGCGGTGTACCTACGATCCGGTGAATGCCTCCTCCCGCTTTGGCAATCTCCTTAATCTCCAGTCCCCCAAGCTCACCGATCGTCCCGTAATCAAGAACCCCCACCACGTTTACGACAATTCCGTCCTGCAGCGCATGGGCTGCGGCCAGTACCGGACTGGCCCCTACATTTGAGCATCCATCTGTAATCAGTAGAATTTGTTTCATAATTAAATAATCGCCTCCGTCTCATCCATTCCTATCGATTTGACTTCTATCTCTATCATTTCCACATTCAAGAGAGTTCAAACGACCAATAGGAAAAGAATAGGCGGAAAAAGATTCAGGGTCTTCTTAGGTTCCTCCATTTCCCGGGTAATCACATATTTTACCTGAATCCGTCAGCTAACCGTTCGGGGCCGTTCCATTCGAGCAAATCCCGGCACATGCACATTGGACCACTCGGGATGAAAATGATCGACGCGTCCGACCACCACCGTCATATCATCATGAATCTGGTTCTGTTGATAACGAATGACTTTCTCTAACAAACAATCGGCAATTTCCTGCGGGTCTTCGCTGCTCACTTCCTGAATCAAGCGCTTCATCCACAGCTCCTTGTTAACGGCGTAACCAGGAGCATCATAGATTCCATCCGTCATCATAATCAGAACATCGCCTGCCTGAAGCTGTAATGATACCAGATCCACCTCGATATCCTGAATGATGCCAATCGGAAGATTGCTGGCCGATACCGGTATGACATCGCTGCCCCGTTTAATAAAGCTTGGGGTTGAGCCGATCTTCATGAACGTGGTCTGAGCGGTATATTGATCGATTAGAGCCATATCAACCGTGGCATAAATTTCGTCCGGCGAGCGCAGCATCAGAATCGAGTTAACCGATTTAATCGCAAGTTTCTCATCCATCCCCGATTGAAGCAGCTGCTCCAATATATTGAGTGCCGAGCTGCTCTCGAGCCGCGCCCTTTCCCCGTTACCCATCCCATCGCTAAGCGCTACCGCAAACGTACCGTTGCCCAACTCGACCGTACTGAAGCTGTCACCCGATAAAATATCTCCTCCCTTGGCTGCCGCCGCTACCCCCGTCATAATTTCAAACGTCTTGGCTGAACCAAAACGCACAGTCGCCAAACCATCCCTCGGATGGGTCAAGGTCTCTTCCATCACAGCGATGTGCTCCCCGATAATGTCAGACAGCAGAGGTCCAATAATCTTCCTGCATTCGTCATACCCTCGGGTATATGCATGAATAATCTCAATCTCAACCTGGCCGGAATCCAAACTGATGATGTCGATGCCTTGAATCGATAACCCGAGCTGCTGCAACGCTTCTCTGATCTGCTCCTCCTGTATGTGCATCGTTTGGCTCTCCCGCTTGATCTCCCGGGCCAAGTCCTCCATCACCTGCGAAACCCCGGATAATTGTTCCGCTACCAGATGACGGCTATCGTATATTTGGCGTTTCCACTGCATATCATGTTGGTAGAGATGATACTGCTGCTTCAGTATGCCAAGCACTTCCTCCTTCTTGGCGCAGATCCGGCTCCATTCCGGCGGCAGATCCTTGGCTTCCAACTCCGGATTCTCCTCAATTGAGGTCATCATATCGGTCATATATTTATAAGTCTGGTAAAACTTCATATCCCAGCACTGATTCCGTTTATAGCATGTGGCACAGCTGCCTTCAGCCACGGCATTCATGAAATGGTTCATCTCCTCCGTTTGTCTGCCTGGAGGCTGCATGACCCCTGAGGTTTGTCCAAAACTTTGCGAGAGCTGGCGGAACACCTTGGAGAACTGCGTCACGCGATCCGCCGTAAGATCTCGAACCCGCTTCGCATATTCGTGCTGAGAACGAGTATGGTCCTGCGTACCCGGCACGTATTTGCCAATGGCCTGCATCACACTCTTCGGCGTGATCAGGAATAACACAATGGCAGCACAGGTTTCCCAAGTCGATATCATCACTTCACCAGGATTGCTGAAATAAATGGAGAGAATGGTAGCTCCCAGAAGCATTCCCAGCGAAACACCGCCTTTCTTTCCTTCCTTCAGCATCCCGGCGAGCATCCCGGAAAATGCGAGCAGGCTCATTTGGGAGAATGCCGATATATTGGCAAGACTGAGGATTAATCCCGTCACTACGCCCACGGAGGCACCCAGCGGAGCTCCCCCCACTAGAGCAAACAGCAAAATCAGATACCGGGATAATACATGCTCCACCGACAGGGATTGGACTGTCCAGCCGACGGCCCCTGTCATGACCGACGCCAGCAGAATGATAATACATAGAATTTCCTCGTTTCGGAGGACATACGATTTTTTACGAAGCGTCAGCACCGGGATGGCCTGGATAAATACCAGCGTCAGAACAAAACTGAGCACGGCGTTCAGGGTAAGCATCATCATGGAGTACCAGGTAATGCTCGGCCCGATGAGGACACTGAAAAGGTTCACAAAGAAAGTGGAGACAAACACCATCAGCGGTGCATAAGACAGTTCCGCCCGTTCATAGGTCTCCAATCCCCGCATCATAAAATAAAAGATCAAGATCTCTGCCGGCACCATCCAAGCCACCGGAAAGGACGCAAATAAACTTCCTGCCACGATAGCCACGCCTACCGGGAGAAGATAATCGCGGCGCATAAAGGCAATGACTGCAAAATAAGCAACTGCAAACGGAGACAGCTCTCCCAGAATCATCGCTCGTCCAAGCAGGAAACCCATGAAGGTTAGCAAGATCATCCACTTCTTTGCGGCCAGGAAGTGGATGGGACGCTGCAGGAAAGACAGCTGCCCTAAACGTTCTGTTACACGGGCACGAATAGAACCCGCTCCCCCTTTAACTGCCTCAGTACCCGGAAACATCACCAGATTTCTTTTGTCCATTACGCTGGCACCCCATTCTTCACGAATTTGTTGGTCCCATTATAAAACCCCCATTCAGGAAAGTTTGTCAGAACACCGGACAAGCCCCAAAGAAATTTCCGACAAAATCGCCGTGCCTTGCGAACGTTCGGGAAAAGAGCGTTCATCCTACGTGCCCAGCGGTGTTTCCACCGATCAAGCTTGAAACATCCAGGCAGATCATTTCCCGAATTGAGGCGGACATCCCGCGCGCATTTCCACGGGAGCGCCGTAAATTGCGTAGGAACCTGTCGTACCCTTGGATACAACGACAAAAAAACCGCAGAAGGCGATTTCCCTCTGCGGTCAGTTTATATTTTATCGAATTACATACGTTTGGCTCCGCGTCCGCCGCGTTTACCTTCCGTATTCTTCTTAAGCGAAGAGATTCGTTCTTCACTGTCTTTTAGGAAGCGTGACATTTTATCCTCGAATGAAGGCTTGTTGGCCGCAGGCTTAAACGGGCGTCCACCGCGTTCACGGTTGAATCCTCCACCACCGCCACCTCCGAATCGTTCTCCGCCGCCGCCTCCACTGCGTTCCGGTCTCGGTGCGCGGGGTGGACGACTTTCGGAAGCCGGCTTGTCGACGGCCTGCTTGATCGATAGACCGATCTTGCCGTCCTTGTCGACATTAATCACCTTCACGGTAACGACATCGTTGATCTTCAAATGATCGTTGACATCCTTAACGTAGTTGTCGGCGATTTCCGAGATGTGAACGAGACCCGTGACACCTCCTGACAGATCCACAAATGCTCCAAAATGCGTTATGCCTGTCACCTTGCCCTCTAACTTGGTGCCCACTTCAATTGCCATAGAATAAAATGATCCTCCCTTAAAAATATACAGTCGGATTTAAAAATCGCGCTGCGGTGATTTGATTATACGATAATGACCTAAACAAGGTCAACAGACGTCTGTCATGCCTAATTACGGCTTTTCGCCCGAATTTTGGGGCTGAATGATCGGTGTTTCATTTGGCAGATATAAACCAAATTTCTTACGGGCAATCTGCCCGATATATTCAGGGTCCTTCAATCGCTCCACTTCATGATGAATCTGGTTTAGCGATTGTTCAACGGACTTATAATCCCCTTGCTTCTGAGCTAGCGCTTCGTTCTGATTACGGATGCGGTCATTCTGGGACCAGAGCGTTGAACCTGCCCAGATCAAAAACAGCGCCATCATCGCCACAAACATTCTTTTACGCCGGCGGGCGCCTTTGTTCTTCGTCTTGGTTTGTTGGGGAGCCTGCTTCGACGGATCAGCAAATCTTCCCATGACCATACCTCCTAAAACCAGCGCTTCCACGCCTTAATAACCTTGTCCGCTAATTGCTTGCTCCATGCAGGTAACCTGACTCTGGATGTGATCGGTCTCAGCATCCATTTCAAGAGTCGCCAAAAAGGCATGAGGCATTTAAGTACCAAACGCAACAGCGACAGGAGAAACTTCCATAGAAACCTTAACAACCCTAAGCATAACATCAGGATTCCTTTAATCGGATTCCAAAGCAACATGCGGAACAACTTGTACAAAAAGGACAATATGCCTTTTGTCACTTGAATTAACATTACCACAAAACGCTGGGTTATGACACTCCATAATAAAAAATAGATCCAAACCCCTATAAATAGCCCTACAAACACGTAAAAACGCAGTTGGCCGTTATTGGTGAAGTACAACATGCGAAAAATGAAGAACGCTGCCGCAATCCAGTAAAGGAAGTCCAGGGTATGCTTGGACCATTTTGGGAAATGGAGCTGCCCGGCCAGCACCCGGTAGCTGTCGAAGGCGACTCCCATCGCTGCTCCGGAGAAGAGCATCCAGAGCAGCGTGATCCATTGTACGCTTGGGTTCATTTAAACAGCTTACCGAGCAGGCTCTTATTCTTGGCCTGAGAACCGGGATTCAGGTAAATAAGTGAATGCACCTGACCTTCAATAGACAAAAGCCCCTCTTCCAGGCTGAGATTTTTAATATGTAAATTTTGCCCCCGAATGGTGAGATGCCCCAGCTCGGTCTGAAGCAGAAATTCTTCACTGTCAAAACTCTCCACATTTTGGACACCCGTTATGTCCAGCAGCTTCCGGTTCTGCATCCTCAGGTCATGAAACTTGCCCTTCCCTTGGTCGATCATGGCATGTACCCCTCCTTTTAACAATAGCTTATGGAAAGGTGCCTGTCTTTAGAACCCGGAAGCGCACTTCAGTGAAGATCATGGCATAAAAAACAGAAGCGTCCCCCTCACCCCATGTGAGAAGGACGCTTCATGTAACGGTTTAGGCTGCTTACCAGTCCAGACCGTGATCTTTAACGATCGGTTCTTCCTTGACCAAGGTATAGAGGCTGGTTGCCTCATCTTTACGGGTTGTCTCGGTAAGACGCTCGACCCGGACGGTCACGAGCTTCTGGCCAAACTGGACGGTGATCTCATCGCCCAATTTAACCGTGCTGCTCGGCTTCGCTTCACGGCCGTTGATCAGCACCCGGCCTTGATCCGATACATCTTTCGCTACGGTACGCCGCTTAATTAACCTCGATACTTTCAGGAATTTATCGACTCGCATTATTTTACAGCTTCTTTAAGTTTGTTGCCTGCTTTGAATGCAGGAACGTTCGATTCTGGAATTTCGATGGTGTTGCCTGTTTGCGGGTTACGGCCTGTGCGTCCAGCGCGTTTGCGAGTTTACGAAAGTACCGAAGCCGATCAATTGAACTTTATCACCATTAGCCAAAGCATCCGTGATTTCGCCAAGGAAGCCATTCAAGACGTTCTCAACGTCTTTTTTTGTCAATCCACTTTTACCGGAAATGTTGTTGATCAGATCTGTTTTGTTCATGAGTTAAATCCTCCCAATTATCAGAAAAATATAAGATTTACGGTTATTCGGTTAAACCGCCTTGCACTCTGCAAGATTTCACCATAAATGATTATTCTGGATGCCTTGCGGAATTCCTGCCGCAAATCCCTATTTTTTTATTTTTTCGTGAAAAGTTGCCTTTTTTCACCCGTGGATCCCGCCGTTGTGTGACGATCCCGATTTGGCAGCCTGCCATAGGGCTTCCATCTCGTCCAAAGTACTTCCCTCAACGGATTTTCCCTGCAAAGCAAGTTGCTCCTCTATGTAGCTGAAGCGACTGACAAATTTCCGGTTCGTTCTCGAAAGTGACTCTTCCGGGTCTGCTCCGATGAATCTTGCTGCATTGGAGACCGCGAACAGCAGATCGCCCAGCTCAAGTGCCGTATCCTCGGCTGACTGACCTTCGGCCACGGCCTGCCGCAGTTCACCAAGCTCCTCCTCAATCTTCTGGAACACACCTTCGATGTTATCCCAATCAAAGCCGACCTTGGATGCCTTCTTCTGAAGCTTGTACGCTTTCATCAATGCGGGAAGATCCCGCGGTATGCCGTCCAGTACAGAGGCTTTCTCCGGGGAGAGGCCTTTAAGGCGCTTCTCCTCGGCTTTCATCTGCTCCCAGTTCTGCAAGGCCGATTCCGCGTCTTTGGCGCTGCTCTCGCCAAAGACATGCGGATGACGGAAGATCAGCTTGTCATTCAGGGCTTGAATGACATCGTACACTGTAAAGGTACCGAGCTCCTCCTCCATCTGTGAATGCAGCATAATCTGCAGCAAGAGATCACCAAGCTCCTCCTGCATATGCTCAGGGTCATCCTCATCAATCGTCTCAAGCACCTCGTAGGTTTCCTCGATCAGATTTTTGCGGATGGACTCATGGGTCTGCTCACGGTCCCATGGGCAGCCTTCAGGACTGCGCAGAATGCCGACAATTTCATGAAGTCTGGCAAACGTCCTCTGCCGGAGCTGGCTGTCATCACTTCGAGGCACATAGACCAGCGACAGGTTCCCGTAACCTTCGATACGATCCAGTTCGTAGAGCGGCACACGCTGAATCGCTTCCTCGCCTTCAACGCCCAGCGCATGGCCCACGATAACCGGGTAATCGTCCGGATACAGTTCCATCAGCGCCAGCTTGACTTCCGAAGCGGTAAACATGTCATACACCTGGCCGATCAGGGTATGCAGCTGCGGCTGAAGGACGCTTGCTTGAAGCTCAGCTGCATCGAGAAGCTGGAAGCCCTCAATGGGATCGAAACCAAGGCGAACGAAGGCCTCGTCCAGAAAGCTCTCACCGCCGAGCACCGTCAGGGTCACATTCTCTCCCGGGCAGCGCTCCCGCAACAACCGAACCGTGGCTTCCGCTACCATGGGATGTCCCGGCACCGCGTAGACAATCTCACGATTATCCTCAGCAGCTCTGGCCAGGTTGATCAGAGCGGATGCAATGGATTCGTACACCTCAGGAAAGGTGTCATGTGCTTCATACACATGGTCAAACGATTCCGGATTGACCTGGAATTCATTCAACGCAGCGATTACGGGATGAGATAATGTGCGCACATACACCTTCGATGCCCGCTGCATGGTTTTTATGATGCCTATAGTCAATCGATCAGGATTGCCAGAACCCAGGCCGACCACCGTAATGGATGCACTCATACGATACTTCCTTTCGCTCTTCGTCCGCCTTGTAGACGTCGTTATCGTACACTACTATATCACAGAAGATCAAACATCTCACGTTTGCCGTGCTTTTAGCGCAGCACACGCAAGGCCCGCAAGAAGGCTGCCAGCGGTCTTCCGACCTTCGGCAGCATCCGAAGCTCCTCCTCCGTGAGGAGCTTCGTGAGCGCGGCGCCGATGAGGAAGGCGCCGCCACCGGCCGCGACGCCGCTCAGGCTCCGGGCCGCGGAGGTAAGGCGGCCTGGGGCGAAGCCGGCCGCCGCCAAGATGCCGCTGGCCGCTTCGCCTGCGCCCCAGGCGGCCAGCGCCACCGCTGCGAGGACGGGCAGCGTCCTCGCGAGCAGCCCGCCGGCGTCAAGCCGTGCGCCGGCACTGCGTGAGAGCAGCGCGAGATTGAGCGCTGCGGCGGTCAGGTGCGCAGCCACGCCAGCGATGGCTGCGCCGGTAATGCCCAGCTGCGGCACCAGCAGCAGGTTGAGCAGCAGCTTCAGTCCAGCCGCCGCCAGCAGATGGAGCGCTGGCGCCTTCACGACGCCGATGCCCTGAAGCAGCGCGGCTGTAATCGTGCTCAGCGTCCCTCCGGCCGCCGTGAAGGCAATCACCTGCATCGTCCCTGTACCGGCTGCATCTTCGTACAGCATGATGTTAATCGGCTCGGCAAGCACGGCCAGTCCTACGGAGGCCGTCATCCCGATCAGCCAGAACCAGCGAAGGGCCATACGGGTTTGCCCTGCAACACGGTCTGACTCTCCTCTGAACTTGGCTTCCGCCAGTGCAGGAATAAACAGAACCGACAAGGAGGCAGCCAGCATCGTAACCAGTTGGACCAGTGGCAGACCCCGGTTATAGATCCCAAACTCCGCCATCGTCAGCGCTTCGCCAAGCCCGCTGGATTTCAACAGCCGCGGCACTGTGAAAGTGTCCACCAGTCCAATCAAAGGAACCGCAAGCAGACTGAGGCAAACCGGGATGCCGTAGGCAAGCAGGCGGCGAATTAGAACACCTGCTCCCTCTTTAGTTACATCGGCATGCTGCCCCGAATCGTTCATATCCGGTATGCCGAATGTTGAACTTCCTTCTCCTCCATGTACCTTGCCTCGATACCCCTTGATGTGCTTCCGCCAGTACAGCCCCATCACCAAGAGCCCGGCTGCACCGCCGGCGGCAGACCCCAGGAGCGCCCCGGCCGCAATCATATCTGCACGGGCTCCGGCACGAATCATGTAGAGCAGCAGCGCAATCATAACCCCTACACGGACAATCTGCTCCGTAATCTGGGAAATCGCCGTTGGCACCATATTGTGCAGACCCTGAAAATAACCGCGCAGTACCGCCATCCAAGGAACGAACGCCAAAGCCAATGCACCTGCGCGAAGCGCAGGAACCACTTGGCTGCTTCCGATCCATAGGCCAATCCATGGAGCGCAAACATACATCAGGAAACCCAGGATTAGACCAAACAGCACCAAGGTGATGGAAGACAGCTTCAGCAGCCGGTGGCTGTCCTCGGTTCGTCCCACCGCCTCATACTCCGCCACATATTTGGAGACGGCAGCCGGGAAACCGACAGCCGCAAGGGTAATCATCATCATATAAAACGGATAAACCGTGTTGTAGATGCCGAATACGGCATCTCCGCCCATATTTTGTAGCGGTATTTTTTGCAATGTTCCAATCAGCTTGGACAGAATCGCGGCCGCACTGAGAATAAACGCTCCCCGCAGGAGCCTTACGCCTGTTTGATCTGGTTTCATAGCCTTCTTCCAATCCCCTACATGATCTTTACGGATCACCAATCAACCATAATACGGATGCCGTCATGTGTATCTCCATTATAACCAAGGGTAGGGGAGCGGTACAAAACTATATCAGACAACAAAAACTCCCAACTGTCGATTGATCCTAAGATCAACATTCAGCGGGAGTCTCCATCCAAGGCGTCATATCCTCGTCTTACTGTTCCATTTGCTTGCCGAGGAAGCCTGCGGCCGTTTCAGACATCTTCACTTCCATTTCACCCATGTTCACGGATTCATCCTTGTTCATCAGCACAACGCTGCCAATCGGATCTCCTCCAGCTATGATAGGCGCAACCACAAAAGCGGACAAGGCTTCCGGGTTGTCTTTGCTGATCTCATAAGTACCGCTGTTGCTTTCCAGAACCGTCTTCCGATTCTCCATGCAGTTCTCCAGAAGGTTGCCAATCGGCTTGTCCAAATACTCCTTCTTGGAGCCGCCTGCTACAGCGATGAAGGTATCACGGTCAGAGATGATCGTGATGTGACCTGTGCTCTCATAAAGGGATTCCGCATATTCCTTCGCAAAATCGCCCAATTCACCGATAGGTGAATATTTCTTCAGAATGACTTCTCCATCCCGGTCAACGAAAATTTCGAGCGGGTCGCCTTCGCGAATCCGCAGTGTGCGTCTAATTTCTTTCGGAATGACCACGCGCCCGAGGTCATCAATACGGCGGACGATACCAGTAGCTTTCATGTCACTTGTTGCCCCACTTTCATTAAGAAGATTTTTCAACTACTGTTCCATTCGGGAAGAGGATGTCCCCAGGTATATAAGAGTTAATGTCTGACCATAGTATTCATCCATTCCCAATTCCTTATACATCATCTACCCTCTGTTGGTTGCGAAATCCAAAAATAAATTCATCAGGTCTTGGGGAAAAAAATCCATAACGCGCGATTTCGCACGTTATGGATTACAAATCCCGCCATTTGAGCCATTCGCTGTCTTACAATACTTGAATATTGGCAGCGCAGCACAAGATAATTAACGGGACGCTTGTCCGTCAAATTATTTGCCCGTGTCTTCCTTGCCAGCATCCGGTGTCTGGTCGCCCTCAGCCGGTTTATCGGTTGTGCCGTCCTTCTGCTCGTCACCTGTGCCTTCAGCAGGCTTGTCCGTATTCTCGCTCTTCGGAAGATCCATGCTCTCAATCAGATCGTTAAGCTCATTCTGCATGAAGTTATCGATCTTCGCGGAAGCAAGCTCATTCAGAATGCCTTCCTTCTGATCGGCAGGAAGCTTGTCATATGCAACTTCCTCGCGCTTCTCCACCTTCATGACATGGTAGCCGTAATCCGTCTCAACAGGAGCGCTGATTTTGTTCAGCTCAAGCGTCAGAGCTTTTTCCTTGAATTGCGGTACCCAAGAACCCGCAGGTTTGTTCTCAATCAGCCCCCCCTTGTCCTTGGAGGCCGGATCCTGGGAATATTCCTTCGCTACTGCGGCAAAATCCTCGCCTTTGTTCAGCTTGTTTTCCACTTCCTTGGCGATTTTAAGGGCTTCTCCCTCTGGTCGGTCCTTGCCTTCCGCATCTTTAAAGCTCACCAGGACATGGCGAACGCTGATGTTGGTATAATCCTTCTTGTTTGCATCGAAATCCTTCTTGATATCCTCTTCGGAGACCTGATTCTTCTCGTGCTCCATTACAGTCAGAACACGAAGCATGTAGTTCTTCAGGTCCTGCTCTGTCAATTTCTGCGTTTCCAAAGCTGCTTTGAACTGATCTTCGCCCATACCGTTCTTCTGCTGCTTGAGCAGATCATCGGCTTGCTTCTCGGCAGCTTCTTTTGCTTTATCGTCAGCTTTGGCATACAGGTATTCATACGCTACGCCCTGCTTGGCCAAATACTCTTTAAATTCATCCATCTGCAGAAATTGGGCGTATTCCGGAGACATGAACTGGATCATGCGCTGCTCCAGATCGAATTCCTTCTCGGTAATTTCTCCGCCTTTATATTTCACAATGACTTTACTGTTATCTTCTTTGGCACCCTCGGTTTTGTCGTTTCCGCATGCAGCGATCATCGACATGGATAGTACGGCTGTGATGGATACAATGAATGTCTTCCATGCCTTTTTATTTCTTAACGGCATTTTGTAGTTCTCCCTTCAGGTTGAATGGCCCTTGTGCAGCCTCCAGGAATTGCTCCAGCAATTCTAACAATTGTTGATCGGAAAGTCCCTTGCCTTTAATGCGAATAGCCATCGCAGGTCCTTGTTCAAATTGTACACGTCTTTCAAACATATTTCCAATCTGCGCAAGACCTGCTGTATTAACCGCCTTGTCCTGTCCTTCATAGAACTGCAGCAGCACATCGTCCCCGCGCTGAATAATCGAGTCGATCCCGTACGTATGACCATATACCTTCAAGCGGGAAACAGCAAGCAGGTTACTTACCGCCAGCGGCAGCTCGCCAAAGCGGTCAAGCAGCTCATCTTCAAGCTCAGCCGATTCGTCAATGGACGAGACGACCGCCACTTTTTTATAAATTTCGATTTTCTGAATGCTGTCATAAATGTAATCCGATGGCAGGTATGCGTCAATGCCCAGATCGATGGATGTATTCCAATCTTTTGTCGGCAGCGCAGGCTCGCCCAGCATGCTGACTTTGCGCTTCTGAATTTCCTCAGCCAGCATCTGCGAGTAGAGATCGAACCCGACAGAAGCAATGAATCCATGCTGCTCCGCTCCAAGCAGATTGCCGGCACCGCGAATCGACAAGTCCCGCATCGCGATCTTGAATCCGGAGCCAAGCTCCGTGAACTCTTTGATCGATTGCAGCCGCTTCTCCGCCACTTCGGTCAATACTTTATCGCGCTGGTACGTGAAGTAAGCGTAAGCGATGCGATTGGAACGCCCTACACGTCCGCGCAGCTGGTACAGCTGGGAGAGACCCATTTTGTCCGCATCGTGCACGATCAATGTGTTTACATTCGGAATGTCGACACCCGTCTCGATAATGCTCGTACTGACCAATACGTCGTATTCGCCATCCAGGAAGTCGAGAATTGTCTTCTCCAGCTCTGTCTCCGACATTTGACCGTGGCCGACACCCACTCTGGCCTCCGGCACAAGCATGGATATCTGAGCGGCCATCTCCTGAATGCCTTGAACCCGATTGTAGAGGTAGTAGACCTGACCGCCGCGGGCCAGCTCACGCTCGATAGCTTCCCGAACCAGGGTCTGGCTGTGCTCCACGACATAAGTCTGCACCGGAAAACGATTCTCCGGCGGTGTCTCAATAACCGACAAATCCCGAACGCCGAGCATCGACATATGCAATGTGCGGGGAATCGGCGTTGCCGTCAGCGTCAACACGTCGACATTGGTCTTCAGCTTCTTTAATTTCTCCTTATGCGTAACGCCAAACCGCTGTTCTTCATCCACGATAAGCAGTCCCAGATCTTTAAACACAATATCCTGAGACAGCAAGCGGTGTGTACCGATCAGAATATCGACGGAACCCTGCTTCACCTTTTTGATCGTCTCATTCTGTTCCTTACGGCTGCGGAAACGGCTCAGCACCTGAATGTTGATCGGATAATTGGCAAAACGCTCCCGGAACGTCTCGTAATGCTGCTGCGCCAAAATCGTTGTCGGTACAAGTACCGCAACCTGCTTGCCTTCGATGGCCGACTTAAATGCAGCACGAACCGCCACTTCGGTTTTCCCGTAACCAACATCGCCGCACAGCAGCCGATCCATCGGTCGATTTTGCTCCATGTCTTTTTTGATCTCGGTAATGGCACGGAGTTGATCGGGTGTCTCGTCATAAGGGAACATGTCCTCGAATTCCTGCTGCTCTGACGTATCTTTCTCAAATCCGTATCCGGGAGCGGACTGACGCTCGGCGTACAGCTTAATCAGATCATCGGCAATATCCTGAACGGAGGAACGGACCTTGTTCTTGACCCGGGTCCATTCATTTCCGCCCAGCTTGTAAACCTTCGGCTCTTTATCTTCAGAACCGACATATTTCTGGATAAGATCGATCTGTTCAATCGGAACGGACAGCTTATCGCCACCAGCATACAAAATATGCATGTAATCCTTATGGATCCCGTTGATCTCCAGCGTCCCGATCCCCATATATTTCCCGATACCGTGGTTTTGATGCACCACATAATCGCCGACTTTGAGCTCTGTGTAACTCTTGATACGCTCGGCGTTGTCCATATTCTTCGTGCTTTTGCGAGTTTTGCGCTGCTTCGAGGAGAACATTTCGCTCTCTGTAATGATGGCGGCATGGACAGAAGGCATCTCGAAGCCATTCTGCAGATGCCCTTCAAGCATCACCGGCTCGTCAATGCCATAGTCCTGCAGCACTCGCCGCATGCGGTCCATCCGCTCCGCATCGCCCGCCAGCATCATGACCTGAACGCCAGATTTCTTCCAGCGCTCCATCTCCGCCTTAAGCACGTTCATCTGACCATGGAAATCCTGCATGCCGCGCGTGATGACATTAATGATATTCTGCGGCTGCATTCTTGGCACCTGACGCAGGAAGATCGAGATCAGCAGGCTTTGATATGGATGCTGATAGATCAGTTCCTCCGTATCCAGCGACAACGGCAGCTCCGGAAGGGATTTGCCATTCTGCATCAGATGCAAATTCCATTCGGCCTCATCCCGTTCCAGCTGCTTCGCTGTTTCGAGCAGACGTGCCGGTTCATCCATAATCAGAATGGTATCCTTCGGCATGTAATCATACAGATTGGTCTTCTCCGGATATAACAAAGAAATATATTTATAGAGCTCAGGGAAATAAATCCGCTCGCGCAGCATTTCAACTTCGCGGTGTATTTCATCCCGCAAACGGAGCTTGGCTTGGCGGTCACTCATACGTTCGAGCTGCGCCTCCAGCAGACGAACCACCGTATCAGCCGTACGGCTGAGCCGCTCCGAATCCGCAATAATCTCCTTGCACGGCGTGATGACTACTTCCCGAACCTTATCAATCGAGCGCTGATCGATGGGGTCGAATGTTCGAATCGAGTCGATATCCTCATCAAACAGCTCAATACGGTAGGCCATCGTCGTTGTCATCGGATAGAAATCGATGATGCCGCCGCGGACACTCATCTCACCGCGGCTCTCAACCCGTTCCACCCGCTCATATCCCATCTCAACCATCCGATTCAAGAAGGAATCCAGCACAAGCGTCCCGCCATCATGAAGCACGATCCGGGCATCCGACATCACTTCCGGTGCTGGAAGAAGCCGGCGCACGCCGGAAAATGGCGCAACGACAATACCCCGGAAGCCCCTGGCACAGCGGACGAGTACATCAATCCGTTGTGCCAGAGTCTCGGGGCTTGATACCGCCGACTCAGCCGCTACCAGTTCATTCGCTGGGTATAACAGCACTTGATCAGATGATAGCGCTTCCTGCAGATCATCCGCGATTTTCTGGGCTGAAAACATATTATGAGTCACAACGAGCAGCGGGCGCTGCTGGTCTTGATGCAGTGCAGCCATTAAGATTTGCCTGGACGACCCGGAAAGACCGGAGATCAATTGCTCCCTCATACCGGCATTAACCCCGGCCGTAATGGATTTGAAATCCGAATCCTTCGAAAATACATCAATAAGTGCTTGTAACAAAAGGGGGCACCTCTCTTATGCAAAAGAAATGAATTTCCTAGAATCTATTTCTCATGGAATTTTAAACATTTGCCAAAAAATTATAACCGAAAAGAAGCCTTGAGCAAAACTGCCAAGGCTAGGGCAGCGGCAGACTATGCCACTGTATGTCTTCTACGAAAAAGCATCGTGTACCCCATTATACTCTCATTGCAGGGGATTTGCCAAAAGACTAAGCTCCGGATGGGCTTCGAGCGCTTCCCTGCAATGATCGCAGGTTACCCGAACCATAACTTCTCCGTTAAAATCATACGCTATTATATCCTTGCGTTCCTCAGGGGTCAAGGAATCAAAACCAAGACGTGCTTCGGATACATGATTGGAATCGATGCGGCCCTGAAACGCTCGACAGTGTCTACAAACATAGGTTATCGCCATCATATGCCTCCTGAAGGTTGTATATACCTTCAGTATGCCCGGACTTTCCTTGTTTAAGACGCTGTTCTTCTGCTTCGGGAGCCTTAATACATCTCTTGTATGTCTGCATCATATGATGCTCCTCTAGGATTTGTTAAACTTCGCCATCGTCTGTTCAAAGGTATGATCCAGGCTGAACTCCAGCGCATCGCAGGTTTCTTCCACCATGCTCTGCAGCTGCTCACGCTCCTTCTTCGGAAAGGTGCCCAGCACATAGTCTACGATGGCATAACCCGGCTCCGGCCTGGATATTCCCATGCGGACACGGTTAAAGCTTTGAGTGCCCGTATGCTGAATGATGGATTTGATGCCATTATGTCCTCCCGCACTGCCCTGATAGCGCAGACGGATCTTGCCAACGACGGTATCCAAATCATCATAAACTACAATCATATCTTCCAGATTTACTTTATAATAATCCATATAGGCGCGTACAGCCTCGCCTGAGAGATTCATAAAGGTCATCGGTTTGATCAAAACGGTCTTGGAACCGCCAATCATCCCTTCGGCGATGACCGATTTGCACTTGTTCTGATTGAACTTCATGCCATGACGCTCCGCCAGAGCATCCAGTGCCATGAACCCAACATTGTGGCGTGTCTTCTCATAAGCTGGACCAGGGTTGCCCAGTCCGACAATCCATTTCATCACTGGTTGATTCCTTTCACGATTTATACTTTCTTCTTTGCGCATTTCTGAGTACAATATGAACAAAACCTATTGGCGTAATGCCCTCATAAGAAGGTGAATCGGCATTGAAAGCTTTTGAACAGAAATTAACACATCACAGCCATTTTCAATACCATATGAAGCATGGCATCCCCGTTCAAGTCTATGAACTCGGTTGTCACATAGACGTGGGTCTGATCACTGCAGTCGACGCCTATTTTGTTGAGCTTGAGGGAACGCTGTACAATCGGAGTACGTTCACTTTCATTTCCAGGCCCGGATACTGACATGGCCAACCGTGTATTAACAGGCCTCTATTATGAAAACGTTTACTTCACAGTTGTTCAACTGCGATGCCGGGGTAAGGCCGAGCCAAAGTCACCATAGCCGACAAGGGCTACATTTCCTAATAAGGAGATGTAACCCTGTCCGGCACGGTTTATTATTCTATTTCAAACAATTTACTAATCGATAATTCCTCGTGAACCCGAATGATGGCTTCTCCCATCAATGGAGCAACCGACAGCACGGTCAGCTTGCTGCTAGGATTAGGATTGGTGATCGGAATGGTGTCTGTTACAACAACTTCCTTCAGCGGAGAGTTCTCCAGACGCTCATGGGCAGGGCCCGAGAGAACCGGATGTGTACAGCACGCATACACTTCTTTTACGCCGCCTTCCATCAACGCGTTGGCACCCAGCACAATCGTTCCGGCTGTATCGATAATGTCATCGATCAGAATGGCTGTTTTGCCTTCGATATTCCCGATGATGTTCATGACTTCACTGACGTTCGGCTCCGGACGGCGCTTATCGATAATGGCCAGCGGAGCATTCAGGAAATCAGCCAGCTTTCTTGCACGAACCACACCGCCGTGATCCGGAGATACAACGACTGGGTTCTCAATCTGCTTCGAGCGGAAGTATTGTGCAAGAATCGGTACGCCGAGCAGATGATCCACCGGAATATCAAAGAAGCCTTGAATCTGCATCGCATGCAGGTCCATCGTTATGACGCGATGAGCTCCTGCCTTCTCGATTAGGTTCGCAACCAGCTTTGCAGTGATCGGATCCCGCGAACGCGCTTTACGGTCTTGACGGGCATATCCGTAATACGGAATAACCACGTTGATGCTCTTCGCGGATGCCCGCTTGAGCGCATCGACCATAACCAGCAGTTCCATCAGGTTATCATTCACCGGCAGGCAGGTAGACTGTACGATATATACGTGGCAGCCCCGTACGCTCTCGGAGAGCTTTACTTGAATCTCGCCGTCACTAAAGCTGGTTGTATGCGATTCCCCCATCGGAATGCCGATATAGTCAGCGATTTGATGAGCAAGTTTAGGATTGGAATTACACGTGAATATTTTTAATTTAGAATCAAGATAAGTCATAGAATAAAAACCCTCCGTGCTGGTTCGTTGAATTAGGCTATCCGATCACCGCTTCCCATCTTCGCGAGAGAAGCAGGCGTATTACGATTTACTTGTTCTTCTTAGCAATAGCGCGTGCCCGAATCTTCTCTGCATATCCAGGCTTGTTCTCTTGACGCTGTCTGGCAATGGCCAGATCATTGTCGGAAACCGAATGCGTAATGGTGGATCCTGCAACAACGAATGCGCCCTTGCCTACCTTCACCGGTGCAATCAAATTCACATTACTGCCGATAAATGCATCATCTTCAATCTCGGTAATGGATTTATTATAACCATCATAGTTGACAGTAATCGCTCCACAGCCGATATTGACGTTCTTGCCGACCTTGGCATCGCCAACATAACTGAGATGGGATACTTTTGAGCCGTTGTCAATCGTGGCATTCTTCACTTCAACGAAGTCGCCAACCTTCACATCTTCACCCAACTTGGCGCCTGGGCGGAGATAAGCAAAAGGCCCCACCGATGTCCGCGAGCCGACTTCAGCACTGCTGAGCACCGAATGTTTGACGCTGGCACCATTCGCGATAACGGAGTCTTCAATATCCGTATCGGGTCCGATCACACAGTCTTCTCCGATCACCGTATTCCCCTTCAGGATGGTACCGGGATAGAGCACGGTGTCAGAACCAATAGTGACATCAGCACCGATATACGTCGAAGCAGGGTCAATGATGGTAACACCGTTTAACATGTGCGTGCGGTTGATGCGCTCTCTCATGAAGCCTTCGGCCTCTGATAGCGCAAGACGATCGTTGACGCCAATCGATTCCGCATAATCATTCGTCTGATAAGCAAGCACGGTCTCGCCGGCTTGTTTCAGGATACCGATGCAATCGGTCAGGTAATATTCTTGCTGCGCATTCTGATTGGTTACCTTATCCAGTGCAGCGAATAGCTTTTTATTGTCAAAACAATAGGTACCGGTATTAATTTCAGTAACTGCGTCCTCTTCCGGACTGCAGTCTTTCTGCTCGACAATCCGAAGTGCACTGCCATCCTCGCCACGGATGACCCGGCCGTAGCCTTTGGGGTTGTCCATATGCGCGGTAAGCACCGTAGCGGCCGCGTTGTTGCTCTCATGAAGCTTCAAAAGATTTTCCAGTGTCTCTGAAGTCACCAGTGGAGTATCCCCGCAAATGACAATCGTGGATCCTTCCTCAGCGCCAAGAAGTTCCTTGGCTTGCTTCACAGCGTGACCCGTACCTAGCTGCTGTTCCTGCAGAACATATTCGGCTGCGTCTTGCAGATATGTGCGGACGGCTTCCGCGCCGTGACCAACGACCACAACACTGCGTTCACAGTTCACCTGCTGTACCGTTTGCAATACATGTCCTACCATCGGCTTGCCACAAACAGGATGCAGCACTTTATATAGTTTGGATTTCATACGTTTGCCCTGCCCAGCGGCGAGCACAATAGCAAATCTTTTCAAGGGCCATGCCTCCTCCTCTTGAACTCACTACTGAATATATATCATTCTACAAAAAAAGAAAAGAGAGCCATAGGTATGGCTCTCTTTTCCTTGAACCCCAATTGTAGAACTTAAGCGCCTTCTTCAATCACTTCTTCTTCTGTAGCCGCGCGCTCATACTCGGCCAATACAGCCGATTGAATCTTCTCGCGGGTACCGGAAGAAATGGGATGGGCAATGTCGCGGAATTCTCCATCAGGAGTGCGTTTGCTCGGCATTGCAACAAACATTCCATTGTTTCCGTCGATGACGCGAATGTCGTGAACGACAAATTCATTATCGATGGTAATGGATGCGATTGCCTTCATTCTCCCCTCAGAGTTAACACGGCGGAGTCTGACATCCGTAATTTGCATATGTGTTCACCACCTTTTTCCATCAGAGACTTGGTGTATAATTCCACACAGCAAACCCGAAATCCTTCTTTTTTCTACTATAAAATGTCCTAAAAACAGGAATTTTTTTTAGAAAGTGATATTTTCGACAGACTTCGGGCAAATTCGAATGAAAACGCTATTATATCGACAAATATCGCGATCCTATTTTTCGAAGTAATTACCTGGGTTCACGGTAATCCTCTTCGTTTTGGAGTCCACATCGCTTAGGATGGCGAGTGAGATATAGTCCTCCAGAAGCCTTTCCTCGGTTTCAACCGCTCCCGACTCTACCAATACACCTACACCTGCGACTTCGGCATTAAATTCACCCAGCAGATCAACCATACCTTGTATGGTACCCCCCGCCTTCATAAAATCATCCACAATCAGTACACGGGAGCGTTCTTTGAGCGCCCGGCGGGACAATGACATGGTGTGAATGCTCTTGTGTGAGCCCGATACATAATTGATGCTTACGGCCGATCCTTCCGTCACTTGATGGTCCCGGCGAACTAGTACGACCGGCAGGTTCAGCTGGGCCGCTGTCGCATAAGCCAGCGGAATCCCCTTGGTTTCCACCGTCATGACTACATCAATATCCCGGTCCGAGAATGCGGTAGCAATGATCTTGCCCGCCTCGTTCATCAGCGAAGGCTGTCCAAGCAGATCCGACATGTACAGGTAACCCCCCGGCAAAATCCGGTCCGATTGCTGAAGCTGCTGACACAGCTCCTCGGCAAACCGCAGCGCATGATCCTTGCGCAGCTTCGGAATGTGCCGGACTCCGCCCGCTGCACCAGCCAGCGTCTGGAGCTCTCCGAGCCCCTCACTCTCAAATACGTCCTTAATGATCGCCAAATCCTCACTGATCGATGACTTGGCCGCTCCATATCGCTCGGCGAACGTCGTCAGCGGAATCAACGTATGCGGTTTGGATAGTAAATATTGGGTCATGTCGACCAATCGTTCGCTTCGTTTTAATTTTTTCACTAGGGTTCCTCGCTAAATCCGAATATTATATGTTAAATATAACACTTTTGTACGTATTTATACAACTTCAATTGAAATTCGCCCCCGAATTGTCAATAATAACCGTTTCTAGGTAAGCAGGCGAACAGCATACACTTCCTTGCAGAAACCCCGCAGACCATTATAAATCCGGGCCACCTTGGATTCCTTCGATACCAGACCGAAGACCGTAGGTCCGCTTCCGGACATCAACGCTCCATCGGCTCCCAGCTTCAGCATCCCTTCCTTCAGCTGCTGAACCTCGGGGTGCATCTTCAAGGTAACCTCCTCCAGCACGTTGCCAAGCGATTGGCACATCAACTGGAAGCTGCCCTGCGAAAGCGCCTCTACCATACGCTCAGCGGATGGATGGTGCTGGATCTGCTCGCTGCGCAGACGGCCGTAAACTTCCGCCGTCGATACGTTGATCGGCGGCTTCGCCACGATCACCCAGCACTGCGGCGGATTCGGGATCGGCGTCAGCACCTCGCCGCGCCCTGTCGCCAGTGCTGTGCCGCCGGTTACGCAGAACGGCACATCCGAGCCGAGCTCCGCGCCAAGCGCAAGCAGCTCTTGCTGGGGGATGTTCAGCTCCCAGAGGCGGTTCAACCCACGCAGAGTTGCCGCTGCATCACTGCTGCCTCCTGCGAGTCCTGCCGCGACGGGAATTTTTTTGTCCAGGTGAATGTGCACACCCTTCTTCACGTCGTAGCGCTCTTTGATTAGTCTTGCTGCCTGAAAGGCCAAATTCTTCTCGTCCAGCGGTATGTATCCTGCCTGTGAGGTGATGATAATGGTATCCCGCCTCTGTTCCGACATTTCGAGCCGGTCGGCGAGGTCGATCATCGTCATGACCATCTCTACCTCATGAAAGCCGTCAGGACGTTTATGGAGTACATCCAGCATCAAATTAATTTTGGCCGGTGCTTTTTCGTATATTTTCAAGAACGTTCACCTATCCTTAGCTTTTCCCATATGCTTGAACTTACCATATTCGGAGAAAAACATCTATTGCCTCTATCTTAACAAACTCCGGCGATGAAGTCATGGGACCGTCCGTTGCAGCGTACCCGTGCCGCTTGAGCCGCAATAAAATAACAGGGCCTCCCGCTTTACGGAAGGCCCTGCCCTGTGGTTTACAGATCTGATTTGCTAGCTGCCCGCTCTGCGAGCTCAATCGCCCGTTTTACCATGTTGCCGGCATCCTTGGCTTTAATGCCTCCCCAGCCTTCCTTCTGCACGGTGTCGTAAAATCCCAATTCCTTAGCCAATTCGGTCTTCAGTTGATCTGACATAATACTGCGCCTTCTCCGGCTCATCAAACCCGCCTCCTTGGAAAATGTATTGAGTATGGCATGAACGGCTTACAGCGCGTTGTAGAGGCCTTACGTAAAGCTCCTCAAGGCTTAAGTCTCCACTGGCCGCATTCAGGCGGCTGAAGAGACCCGCGCAGCCTTAGTATGCGTTCCATCTCTCCTTGTCATTCCTCTGGAGAGCTGGCAACAACAAAAAACAGCCTCCCTGTAAGTGGAGACTGTTCTCGACATATCGTTATGACTTGATATAGGTGATTCGCATCTCGTTGTCATCACCGGTTACCATGATTTCCACGGTTTCGGTCAGAATATCGGCATAACTGTAAGACACACGTTTAAAAGTCTGCTGGTCTTGATCCAGCTTCACAATGAAAACAGAAGGGTACGTTTCTTCCAAAACACCAGTACGCTCGACGGTCTTCCGACGGCCACCGTTAGCCCGAAGCGTAATTTTTTGCCCTAAATGGGCATCGAGACTGCGTTTGATTTCCAACAGCGCATTTTTAGCCATTGTCGACGACCACCTCTTTCCTTGTCCATTATACCGAAGATTCAGTCATTTGTCAATTCAAAAACATTAATTATATCAGCATCAAAAATACCTTGTCAACGAATTTTTTTTGATCCCGTATTTCTCGTGTTCATTTGTTTTAATATGCGCTAAAATGACAAGCTTTATGTATTTTTTTTGACAAATTTCTATAGGTTTCGAAAGAAAAAATAAAAAAACCCCAGCTTGTGGGGTTCTTCTTGGTTCGTCCTCAGCGGCATGATTCAACCGCTAGCACTAGGATTTAAAGGCTAGCTAACGGAAGGCGTAACCTTCAAAGTGGACAAATCCTGCAGTTTGGGCAGACCGATCCGGTAGCTGCCTCTTGTTTCGATTCCGCCCACGCCTTGGCTGCCGCTAATCGTATGATGGACGATATCATGAATATTCACGGTTTCCCTGACCGACGTATAAGCTGCCTTGGCAGCTACATACACTGGATCCAGCGCATGGATGAGAATTCGCCCTGGCGAGCTGGCAAAATTGGCTCCTGCCTGCAGAAGTGCTTCGAAATGCGATTGGCACGCACCGGCCACAATGACCAGGGAATCCAGATTCCGCTCATACTGACGGGCTACCTGGATAGCCGTGACGAAGTTGTGTGAATTTTTATAGCTGTCCAAGCTATATAAGTCGTATGGCTGTCGTCTCTTGAGAACACCATCGTGCCCTGTAATCACAACGATATCGGGTCTTACCCGGGGAAGAAGACGATATAATGAATCGGCCATCGACGACTCATTGATATAATGGCCTTCCGCTGGTACCCGAAGCTGATTGTACAAGGCCATGCTTTTCTTCAGGTACTGGGGATCTCCATCCAAATGCAGTACCTTGCCCGGCACGTCAAAGTATCCCTTATTCGCATGCTGGTCGCCTTCGATATTTCGCAGATTGGCCAGTTGACGCTCGCTCTGCTCCTGACGGTGCTTCTGAAGGCGGTCAAGCGACTCACTGGCTTTAATTTGTGCCTGCTTTGTTCGTTCGCTTACGGCGGGATGCGGGACCGTGACCAAATCAGTAACGGGAGCGTCGGCCAATAACCGGAATTCCGTCCCTTTGATGACGATATTATTATTTTGCCGCATGCCTTCTACCCGGAACGTTACATCGCCGCCGTAGGATTTACGAACGACCAAGTCTCCCAAGTTCATCACAACATCACCCCTACCCTATGGTATGGGCCACTGTGACTATTGGTTCTTACGAAGCTTCAATTTATCATGTTAAACCCCTTCAGGGCCCCCTGCGCACGTCAATCTGCTGGTCTATCGAATATCGGCGTTGTAGAGCACATTGCTAAGTTTGGCATACTCTTCGATGCTGAGTGTCTCTCCGCGCCGTGAAGGCACAATTCCCGCTTCCTGCAGCAGCTGTTCCAGCCGCTCACGTCCTTCACCCGCAAAGAACCGGCTCTTCAGGTTATTGGCGATGGTCTTCCGCCGCTGTGCAAAAGAAGCCTGTACCACTTCGAAGAAAAACCCTTCGTCTTCTACGCTGACAGGTGGCTCTTCCCGTACGGCTAGGCGAATAACAGCCGAAGCGACATTGGGCTGCGGAATAAATACGGTATGCGGCACGATACAGACCAGCTTAGGCTCACTGTAATATTGGACGGCGATGCTGAGACTCCCGTAATCCTTGCTTCCCGGTGCCGCAGCCATACGCTCTGCTACTTCTTTCTGGATCATCACGACGATATTCTCCAGCGGCAGCTTCTCCTCGAGCAGCTTCATCAGAATCGGCGTTGTCACGTAATACGGAAGATTCGCAACGACGCTGACTTTCGATACACCCCCAAAGTCTTGTTGGAACAACTCATGAAGGTCCACCTTCAATACGTCCCCATGATGAACCTTCACGTTCTCATAAGGCTCCAGCACTTCCCTCAGGATCGGAATCAAGCGCTGATCGATCTCTATCGCTGTAACCGTTCCCGCAGTCTGTGCAAGCTTCTCCGTCAATGCTCCGATGCCAGGACCGATCTCTAGCGCTCCTTTATCCTCATCTAATCCTGCGGCTTCCACGATTTTGTAGAGAATATTCTGATCGATGAGAAAGTTCTGACCCAAACTCTTCTTGAAGGAGAATCCATGACGTGAGATGATCTCCTTCGTCCGTCTTGGTGTTGATATATCCTCGAACCGGCTCATGATTTTACGCCCCCCTCTTCCAGCTGCGTCAGCGCGGCCAGAAATTCTTCACGTGATATTTGAAACGTGGCCAGTCGTTTATGAAACTGCTTGCTGTTGCAATATCCGATGCCCAGCAGGTTTCCCATCGCCATCCGTCTTGCCGCTGCCTCCGGATGGGCCGATAAACCGGCCTCCATCATGTCCTCCAGACTGATCAGGCTCTCTCTGCCCTCGAAGGAGGTGTGGACCCGCTCCAGCGCACGCAAAATGGCCTCAGGAGAGGCGTTCTCAACGCCGATATCCCCTTTTCGGGTAGCGTCCTCTTCCGGAATGAAGGCGTGTTTGCAGCCTGGCACGCCCTGCTCCACGATTTTCCGAATCCGCTCTCCTGCATGATCGGGGTCCGTTAATATAATAACGCCTCTGCGCTCCTGGGCAAGCGCGATGCGTTTAAGGATTTGCTTATTGATGGCAGAACCGCCCGTTTCGATCGTATCCGCGTCCACGGCCCGTTTAATGGCTACCGTGTCGTCCCTGCCCTCCACAACGATTACTTCTTTAATCATGCGATTGCTCTCTTCCTTTCCAAGCAAGGCCGGCTTGTACAGCGAATGGTCAGCTTCAAGCCCCATAGGCCTTATATTATTACTCGTTTTTTACAAAACAAAAGAAGAGGAAAGATTCCCTCTTCTTCATCATCATTTATTATAAGCTAAATAGTATAGCATTAGAATGGCATTGTAAATTGGAATTCATTCGTTTAGTTCAATTCAGGTTTAACCGGACCGATCACGTAAACAGTACGGCCGCTTTTACGTCCGAAATTCATGGCGGATTTCAACGAATCGTAATAAACATCAATTTTGTTTCCTTTGATGGCACCGCCCGTATCTTCCGCACGACGGAAGCCGATCCCTTCAATATACACCCACCATCCGATGGGGATGATATTAGGATCTACCGCAATCGTCCGACCTTCCGTCACACGTGTTCCGGATGCTGTCCGAGTGCCGATTCCTTGCTGCTCGGCAGAATACGCCGTCATCGACACGTTGTTCAATACCTTTTTGTATTTAAAATCAACGCCTGCCCGAGAAGCCACATTATTCTCCACCGCTTTGGCGGTTGTTACCTTTTTCGTGCCGGAGAGTTTAGCCGGTGTTGCTTTCACATCGGTGGCTGCCGCTTGAGCAATAGCGGGTTTCTCCACTTTTTTCGTGCCTACAGCAATAATTTTGTCCTTCGTTCTGCGCTCAATCTCCTGGGAAACCTTGGTCTTGGAAACCAGCTTGCCATCGTGATAGACCTTCTCATAGTGATTTACCATGATGCCGGACTCACCCCGCTGAATCACGCGGTTGTCACCCTTTTCGAGCGATGGATCGGCTGTCTTAATCACACGAAATTCCCGGTCTTCTGTTTCCTTAACGTTTTGTTTCGTAACGCGCACGACGTTGATACTCATATCGCTGGTAAGCTTCGTATGCTGTGCCGGTTGTACTATATCTTCACCCTGGATCGTAATGCCAGCTTCTTTCAGTACATGATCAACCGTATCCTGGGATGTAAATATGGTTTTGGTTTTGCTGCCAACTGTAACCTTGACTGGAACTGCCCGTTCAATGATGATCCGGTCGCCGTCCTGGATCGCACCGTTTAGAGGCATCGAAATCTGATCCTCTGGGCTCAACGTGATCGCTTGCTCATCCAGCAATTCCTGCAGCAATGATCCACGTGTTTCTACTGTGGTGACACGACCATCGACCACAAGCTGAACTTCCTTGCCTGTCTGATCATGTACAATCAACGAAACGAGAAGTGATACCGTAACGGCTCCCATCGTGCCGAGCAACATCAATTGACGCAAATTGTCATGCTTCCATCTCAATGCGTAAGACATGCTGGATGATTGTGATTCATGGGTTTCTTCAGGTTGAAAAATGCCCACTATTCCATCCTCCTTCATAGTCCCGCCGTCTTCAGTAACGCATGAATGCATTTGACGTGACTATAGCAATTATTCTCACAAGGCGCCCTGCTATCTATCTAACACCCTGCGTCAATTCCCGTCTTCCCGTCCATCTACCACCACCTCCTGATTACCAAGAGTATGATGATCCCTTCGCCATTATTCAAAAATAAAAGAAAGCCATTGAAAGAGTACTAGAGGCTCTAACGTGGCTTCCTGATGATTAGAATCATGGAAATGGTATGCACGAGATTTCCCCTCTTATTTCGCTTACGGAGTTAGCTGTCGGGTTCGGACGTAAGAGAGACGCCCTATATCCGGATACCCGCTCATGGCGAGATCCTTCAAATTCACCCCAAAGACCCGATAAAGAAATCAAATACGGCTTGGTGCATTCAGACCTGTATGCACGGCAGTATCGGTTCCCCCGTTCTCCAGAATTTCGGAGATTAAGCGAGACGGTTCATGAAATATTCGGCTGGCGATCTGCACATCGCAGCTTCTTATCACTGAAAAGATGATATCCTGTTTACATGCAGGTTGTAAAGCAACAATCAACCACATTTTCTGATGTAAATGGTTAAAATATTGTAATATCAACGCCTTTTCTGATTAAAAAACTTTAATTAATCGAAAATGCTCTCTTTTTCATCGCTTTTGCTCTCAATTTCGTTAAATGCCAAATCGTTCCAGTGCATTTTTGGTGGTAATTTGGGCCAATTCCTCTAAGGACATGCCCTTAATCTCGGCTGCGGTCTCCGCCACTAATTTTACATAAGCGGTCTCATTTCGCTTCCCGCGGAAGGGGTGGGGGGTCAGATAAGGCGAGTCCGTTTCGATCAATAATCGATCGAGTGGAACCTGCGCCAATACCTCTTTAGGCTGCTTCGCATTCTTGAAGGTAATCGGTCCTCCAAATGAAATATGGAATCCCATATCCAGACACATTTTGGCCGTTTCCCAGCTCCCGGAGAAGGAGTGCATTACACCGCCGACCTCAGCGGCTTTTTCCTCCCTCAGAATCTTTACGATATCTTCATGTGCATCCCGGTTATGGATGACAATGGGCATGTTCAGTTCCCGAGCCAGTCCGATTTGGCGGCGGAATACTTGATGCTGTACTTCTTTTGGGGATGTATCCCAATAATAGTCCAGACCAATCTCCCCGATAGCCACCACCTTCTCATGACTGCATAGGGAGGCGATCCAATCCAGATCCTGATCCTCCATGGTGATGGCATCTACAGGATGCCAGCCTACCGCTGCATATATAAAGTCATAGTTCTCTGCCAGCTTCATCGTGGTCGGTATGGTCTCCCGGTTAAATCCGATGTTAATCATCCGGCTCACGCCGGCTTCAAGCGCCCGCGCGATGGTTTCCTCCCGGTCCTCGTCGAATTGGGGAGCATCCAGATGAGTATGCGTGTCGAACAGCATGATATTACCCTCTCCTTTCCTGTCGTTTCCTTGTCGTATATTTTCCTGCAGCACTGCTTATACCCATCATGCTGCGGTTGTCCTGATCACCAAGTTAATTCTGCTGCTTAAAAATCTCACCTATCTTCTCCGGCATCTGCTCCAGTAGCGGATACACCTTCTCCTCCGGAAAATAAAGATGATATCGCCCTTTATGAATGCCGCTGATAGAGCGTACAATATCGGACACCTCGGAAATTTCCCGCAGCTCATCATGCCGATCCAGAAGCAGGATCTGCTTCTCGTTAAGCGGCATATCAGAATGAACCTTATCATAAGGAAGATCGGTTGGAAAATCAATCTCCAGGTCATATTCCGGATGCAGCCCCGCATCGCGAAACGCTTGGCGTATCCCGTCGATGGTCTCCAAATCGATATTGTCGATTTCTACATATTTATAGAGCTTCCGGTGCATGAAACGGCCGCATAATTCGCCAAGAAGCTTGTCTTCCTCCTCGGTCCATTGCAGAAATGCCGTCTGAATAAGCGCTTCATCCAGGCGCAGGTATTGATTTACACCGATATTGCCTTCAAACAGGGCCGGAAGCGGCTCGACCATAAACCGGAAAGCGTACCCGTTGTCATGCAACTCTTTTGCACGACGAAAAATTTGACGCAAGATGATCTCCGAACTTCGGGTGACAGGATGAAAATACACCTGCCAGTACATTTGGTACCGCGACATCAGATAATCCTCCACGGCGTGCATGCCGGATTCCTTGACCACCACGCGGTCACGGAACGGCCGCAGCATCCGCAATATCCGGTCGATGTCAATGGTCCCATAATTCACTCCCGTATAATACGCATCCCGCAGCAGGTAATCCATGCGGTCTGCATCAAGCGGACTGGTTACCAGGTTCATGACAATCGGCTTATCATACGTCTTGTTAATGACGGAAGCCACTTTCTCCGGAAAATCTGCCCCAAGCTCCTGCAGAACCTTGTTAACACAAGTATCACCAAGCAGTATCCGGCATGTCCAATCCTCGTGGTTCATATTGAAGGCTTCTTCTATAGAGTGGGAAAAAGGCCCGTGTCCCAAATCATGCAGCAGCGCCGCACAGAGAGCCACATGCCGTTCCTCGGCTGGCCAGTCAGAATACCCTCTCCGTTCGAATTGAGAGATGATTCTTCTCGTAATTTCATAGACACCCAGAGAATGAGAGAATCGGCTGTGCTCCGCTCCGTGGAAAGTCAGGTAAGAGGTCCCAAGCTGCCTGACCCGGCGGAGCCGCTGGAATTCCGGCGTATTGATTAACCTCCATATGATATCGTCCTGCACATGAACATAATTGTGGACTGGATCCTTGAACACTTTTTCTTCCGATATTGGGGAATGCATCCATCTCATCTCCTTATCATTTTGATGTGGATATGGCCGTTTAACACTTCTTTTGACAACTAATGTCGAACAATGTCGAATAAGGTAAAAACGCGCTTTCCAAATCGACAAATAGAAAATTGCAACAATAATTGGTTCGATTATGGTAATTCCTTTGTTATACAAGGGTTTTGTTCACTATACTTTCGTAAATAGGTTCCGATTTTTCAAAAATATAGGTTGACTGTTTTGGGAATCGTTGGTACTATAAATAACATAAAAACTAGAACTATGTCGAATTATGACTTTTTTAAATTATGGCGAGAGGGGCATTTATAAGTTATGATGAAATCAACAGGAATTGTAAGGAAAGTCGATGAGCTTGGACGGGTCGTCATTCCAATTGAGTTACGCCGTACGCTGGGAATTGGTGAGAAAGACGCATTGGAGATTTATGTAGACGGCGAACGCATCATGCTTAAGAAATATGAGCCTGCCTGCATCTTCTGTGGTAACGCTGAGAATGTCACTTACTTCAAGGGTAAAATTGTTTGCCATGAATGTATCTCGGAAATCCCTACACCTGTGACAAATTAAGATTTTTAGTATATAATAGCATTATTACACTTTGTTAATTCTAACCTTTTTCATATCTCCTTGGCACCTTCCTCGGCTTTGAACCCGGCCGCAGGAGGGTCTTTTTTTGAGATTAAAGAAAGTTTTCAGTGAAATGCAAGCCATTCTTCAATCCTTTACGGGTCCCAGCAAAGTTTTTAAAATAATCATCAAAGCATAGGCTCTACTTTGTGGGCTATTTGGCTATCCCCCTGCGCCAGGTATGGGTGGTCATGAATCTGCTAATAACGCGTTATATATATCCCGCTTCGATACACCGCGATCACCCGCGGTTTTTTTCATAGCATCCTTCCGGCTTAATCCTTCCCGCTCATAATGCTCTACATGCTCTTCCAGCGAAAGCTCCTGCCACCAGGCATTTTTCTCCCGAAGCTCTTCCTCTGCACTGCCCGCCTCTACCACCAAACAATATTCACCCAATGGAGGATGTTCCGTAAGCCACTCCAGGCACTCTGTCACGCTTCCGCGTAGAAATTCCTCATATCGTTTGGTCAACTCGCGTGCGAGGGTCACCTTCCGATTTCCCAGTACCTCTTGCAGGATCTCCAGCGTTTTCTTCACACGATGCGGGGATTCATAGAACAACAGCGTTCCCTGCGCCGATTGCAGTGCCTGCAGCTGCTCCACGATATCCTTGCGTTCCCGCGGCAAAAAGCCGATAAAGGTAAACCGTTCGGTTGGCAGACCCGAGACGATTAAGGCGGAAAGTGCAGCATTGGCCCCCGGGATTGGAATGACGGAAATTCCCGCTTCAATGGCCAGTGAAACCAGGTCCGTACCAGGGTCTGAAATGGCCGGCAGACCGGCATCGCTGACGAGTGCCACATTTTTTCCTTCTATTATATAGCGTATGATTTCAGGACCGCTCGCCGCCTTATTATGCTCGTGATAACTGAACATCGGCTTGGACGGAATTTCGAAATGCGTCAGCAGCTTACGCGATTGCCGCGTATCCTCCGCTGCGATAATGTCGCATTCCTGGAGAATCCGCACCGCACGGTACGTCATGTCCTCTAAATTACCGATCGGCGTCGCCACCAAATAAAGTGAACCCGGGCTTCCCTCGTCCCGAGTTGCATAACTCTGTTGCACGATATTTCTCATTCTTTAGTCTCATCCTCATGTGATCCGTAGTAAATTTCCATGAAATCCGGGCCGTAATTTCCTTGCTCGTCATACACAATCAGCGGAGGCTTCAACCGTACCTCCGGCTTCCCCTCCCGAATGCCTTCTATGAGCACCATGTTGGCCTCCATATCTACACGCGGATGGACAAAACGGATGACTTTCGGTTCAATCCGGTATTTGCTCATCAGGGTAATAATCTCCGCCAAACGCAGCGGCTTGTGAACCATGCTCATCTTCCCGCCCTGGCGCAGCAGCTTCGCACAGGCTTCAATCACTTCCGCAAGCGTGCAGTGGATTTCATGCCTTGCAATCGCTTGATGCTCATTCAGCTTTAAGTCACTGCCATTCATCGGCATATAAGGCGGATTCACCGTAATCAGGTCATAGGCTCCATACCCTTTTTCCTTGTACAGCTCCCGCAGATCGCCTTCATGTATCGTGATCTGCTCCTGTAGACCATTCATCGTTACACTCCGTCTAGCCATATCGGCCAGTCTGGGTTGTATCTCGATGCCTTCAATCGGTGCACCCGTACGTGTCGACAGCAGAATGGGTACAACTCCGTTCCCCGTGCACATATCCAAAATGCGGCCCCGCCGTGGTACGCTGGCAAACCTGGCAAGCAGGACCGCGTCCATGGAGAAGCTGAAAACCTCCTCGCTCTGGATGATTCCAAGCTCATGGGTGAGCAGATCATCAATCCGCTCTGATGTCTGTAACAGCACTTCTTTCAATTTCATAGTTTCAACCCTTTATCTCCATAATAGATCCTTGCCTCGTATTGCCCTAACTAACCGCATGTCGGGCCTATAAAATACACAAAAGGCTGCTCTTCACATTGCATGACAAGCAGCCGTATGACGTTCTTATCGATCCTTACAGTATAACCTTTCCATTCTAGAAAAAAACCGTAGGCAGTTTCTCCTACGGCTTCTCATTTATTCAAAAAAGACAAGCAGAACAGGCAATCCCCTTCCGTGCGCAGATGTCCATAATAGACATTGCAAATGTGGAAGCCTTCATGATACAGCCGGGCCAGGTTATCATATCCCTCACCGACCACATCTTCTCCATGTTCCTCATCCTTCACATGAGGCTGAGGTTGTATAGCAACTGGGTTTTCAAATTCTGCCGGATTGACTTCCCTCTTTAATATTTTCCGGAGCTGTTCATTTTCAAGACTGAGGCGATGGTTCTCTTCCAGCAGTTCCTTGATGACCAGCTTAAGTCCACCCAGTTCACTGTGTATATGTCCCATCTGTGTTTCCAACTCTTGAATGAGCACAAAAATGTTTTTCTTCTCCAAGTCTACACCCCGAAAATAAACATTCTATTGGACTACTTGATGACAACGTCATCCATCGGAAGTTCCTTAACCTTTCCAATTTCAAACAGCTGAACATGAACCGTCCGCTTATCCGCATTAAGTCCGACTACTTTGCCTTCTCCCAGCGAAGTAACGACAAGCTTTCCAGCGGATGGAAGCTCTTCTTTCACGCTTTCATAATTATCATGCTCAAATTTCAGGCAGCACATCAATCTTCCGCATAGCCCGGAAATTTTAGTCGGATTGAGCGATAGGCTTTGATCCTTTGCCATCTTGATCGATACCGGCTCAAAATCACCAAGCCATGAGGAACAGCACAGTACGCGTCCACAGGGTCCAAGACCGCCGAGCATTTTGGCTTCGTCACGAACTCCGATTTGGCGAAGCTCGATTCGAGTTCGGAATATACTGGCCAGATCCTTAACCAGTTCACGGAAATCCACACGGCCTTCGGCGGTGAAGTAGAAAATGATTTTGTTGCGATCAAATGTGAATTCCACATCGACCAGCTTCATTTTCAGCTCGTGATCCCGAATTTTATTTAAACAGGTGGTGAATGCATCTTTCGCGGCGTGCTTGTTCTCTTCAACCACACGGGCATCGGAATCACCAGCGATGCGAATGACCTTCTTCAGTGGAAGAACAACGTCCGATTCACCAACCTCCTTCTTTCCTATCACAACTTGACCATACTCTATGCCTCTCGCGGTTTCCACAATGACGGATTGTTCCTTCTCCACGGGCAGATCGAGCGGATCGAAGTAATATATTTTGCCCGCTTTCTTAAAGCGGACACCTACTACACTGTACAAAAATAAACCCCCTTGTGCCTGTACATATTGGCCATTCTTCGGGCCTGGGGGTGCGCTCACGCCGGAGTGTTACCGCCCAAACCCATCAACAACTGCTCTAAACTGAGCTGTCCATTGACATTATAGCGTAACTTCTTCTGACACTCTGCGGCCAAATCCATGTATGACACCCACTGTGCTGTGCTGCGGGCTGACGCATGACCAGAGATATACTCCGCCTGATCTATGAAAACGAGAGACTCTTTCCTTCCATACTGGACATGGATCATGTCCTTAAACCATAAATGAAACATGCTGAACAATAGGTCCAGATGATCAGAGAGTTCTGTTTTGAACACTTTTTGACTCGCTGTAATCATAGCTGAGCCGCTTCGGTTCAAAGACTCCTTCCCTAATTGTAACACTACGTTTCTAATTTCTGCAAACCAATTCTCATTCAATATTTTCCTGCACTCATCAATTCCTGATGCAAGATGAACTGCGCAGCGCACAAGTGCAGCAGGATAACCTTCACCTACCAGGACCTTCTCCATCATCTGAGGATCCAGTGCCCGGAACGGTACTTGCTGGGATCTGGACTGAATGGTGGGCAGAAGTGCCTGTCCATTCTCGGCTATCAGGATAGCTACCGCCGGCGACTGCGGCTCCTCCAAAAATTTAAGCAGACTGTTGGCTGCCTGTGTTGTCATTTTCTCCGCCCGGTCAATAATATAGACCTTCGGATTGCGGTTCTCCGAGCGATAGGAAAATATGCGCTGCAGATCACGAATCTGATCGATCTTGATGCTGGCCCCATCCGGCTCGACCATCGTAAGGTCAGGATGATTGCCATGGTCCACCTTGCGGCATTCCAAACAATGCCCGCAGGCATCATCTTCAAGCTCCGTACAAAACAATGCCTTGGCGAACGTAAGCGCCGTCTGCATCTGCCCGGCACCGTTAGGACCGCTGAACAGATAAGCATGACTAACTGCATGGCGGCGCAAGGCATTTTGCAGCAATTGCTTCGCAGTCTCTTGACCTACGATATCATTAAAAGACATAAGTCCTCACTTTCTACCGATCCCCATGCCTTCATGGCCGTAACACCTCATGGATCGTTTTAAGCTTCCTTACAATTAAAATACAAGATTGATTAGCATGCCGCGAATTTCTCCAACCTTGTTCAGCAAATCAATTCTCCCTTGCTCCGTATCAAGCAGATCATCTGCCATAGCCAGCAGCGCAGAATCAACCTCATCTATGACATTATAACGCTTGCCGCGCCCCCGGCGGTCCCAGCCCCGTGTTTCCTTCATCTTCACACCGCGCCGAACCGTTTCCTCAAGGAAGCGCCGAACCATCATTTTATAAGTCTTCAGCTCCCGAACAGTCATGACTTTGGCCAATCGGTCCCCTTGTAGTGCAATTTCACGCATTTGACGATTCAGTTCCTCATGGGTTGCACGTTCCCCCTGCTGCTGCATCATATCGGAGAATGATCGCTGCTGAATCGGTCTGGCGTTGCCATCCGGCACCGTGATTTCACTTTTCATGGGCCGAAAGCCCGGATTAATCTTCACCCTGATCCACCGCCTCTTGCGTAATTCTAGCATCTTAATAAAACGGAGGCATCCGGTACGTTCATAAATCGAACAACCTATGCCTCACGTGAACGTACCTTGAAATGGTTTTCTTGTCAAGCGATTTACAGGCAATCATCCGATACATTCAATACTTTATTTGGAGTTCATCTACATCATTACCTATTAAAGATCATCTCCCGAGTACGGCGATCTACGGTAACTATTTTTATTATGATACAGAAGAGGTTCAAAAGATAGTCGATACAGGAGAACACAGCCGTCAAATATCCCAATAAAAACATCCGTTACGTGCTATCGCAGATCCAGAAAATGAATTTAGAAATGCTCGAATCGTTCAACAGGGAGCACAAATACCGTAGCACCGCCAACCTGTACTTCGACTGGAAGCGGTAGATAGGAATCTGTAGTACCACTCATTGGGGTTACCGGAGTGACCAGCTGCTCACGAACCTTACAGCTTGTGCGAATGACACTAAGCACGCTTTCAACCTGTGAATCGTCTACCCCAATCATAAAGGTGGTATTTCCCGCCTTCAGGAAGCCGCCTGTGCTGGCAAGTTTCGTTGCCCGAAAATTAGCTTTGACCAATGCGGCAGAGAGACGGTTGCTATCTTTATCCTGTACAATCGCAACAATCAATTTCATGGTAAACCCTCCTTGTTTAATTTGGACATCGTGTGCCCCTATCACTACTTATTTGACAAACAACCTCAAAAATCCTTTAATATCGCGTCTTCCAGGTGACGATTCATTTCCCGTTCGACCTGCGCCGGTGTCTTGGAAGCATCCACGATGCGAATTCGATCCGGATTACGCTCTGCTACCAGCAGATAGCCCTCCCTAACTTTCTCGTGAAATGTCAGGTTCTCCATATCCAGTCGATTCCATTCTCTTTCGGCATTCGCTGCGATCCGTGAAAGGCCAATCTTTGGCTCGATATCAAACAACAGCGTCAAATCCGGCATCCGGGTATCGATGGCGAACTGATTGATGCTCCACACCTCTTCCATCCCCAATCCGCGTGCATATCCCTGGTAAACCAGGCTGCTGTCCACGAATCGGTCACAGAGCACGGTCAGCCCCTGCCTTAATGCCGGCTCCACCTTCTCCACAAGATGCTGTCGGCGGGCTGCCGCATATAATAATGCTTCGGTGCGTGCATCCATCGCAGTGTGCTCCGGATCCAGAATAATGGAGCGAATCTTCTCCGCAATCTCAATGCCCCCAGGCTCGCGGGTAATCAGATAAGGTATCGAATGATTCTGCATAAAGGCGGCGAGTCTGCCCATCATGGTCGTTTTACCGGATCCTTCTCCTCCTTCCAGGGTAATAAATAGTGGTCTGCGATTATTCATAAGTATCCTGCTTTCATCTTTTGTTGATCACGGATCTAATATGTGTCGACTATCGATATCAGTGTATACTTCGAGTTCCTTGCCTCATAATTCCTTAAAAACGACAATGCTTGCCAGTGTTGGATCCTTGATGCCCTGGCACTTGGCCCCTGCCTCCCTTAATGCCAGCATTCTCTGTGCCATCTCCATGGCTATGACCTCGCCCGGATACAGAATCGGAATTCCTGGCGGATAGGGAATCACCATCTCCGCGACCGTTCGTCCGGCGATGCTCTCTATTGGCACGGACTCCACCATCTCCCTGTCGATCGGCTTCAGTGAAAAGGGAACCGGAGCTGAATAGGGAGTTTCCCCGGGCAAATTGTTCCACGTGGAAACATTGGGGGTTACATATTCTTCAGTTAACAAGCTAGCATCGACATCGATATAATCAAGATTTTCTTCCGGACGAAACACTGGCTGCTCATACCTCGTGAAATCCCCCTGATCCCGCAATTTCCGGATCAGCAATTCCGTACCCTCTGGTTGATCGCCTGGTTCAGTCCCGGTCTTCTCCAACGCCTCCTCCTGCTCTACAATATGCACAAGAGCCCATAAGACGTGATTCGCATCTTCCTGGGTCGACCCTAACGTAAACAATAAGACGACGTACAGCTCGTCGCTCATCTCCGGCACACAGCCGCGCGCCTCTAGTGCGCGCTGGAGTGCATACCCGCTCAGGGACCCGGTGCGGTCATATATGACCGCTTTGAACGGGTCCTGGCGGTTATACGCCGCAGCGGCTGTGCCCGCGGCGTGGCCCCCGGGCTGCGGCGGCTGCAGCAGCCCGAAGCGCGGCAGCTTCGCTAGGCCGCGCCGGAAGGCATCCACGGCGGCAAGGCCAGCCGTGAAGGCGCCTGCGCTCTGCGTGTGCAGCAGGCGCCGCGCCAGGTCCAGCGAAGCCATGAGCGGGTACGAGGGGCTGGAGCTCTGGACCATTGCCAGCCGCTGACGCAGCAGGCTGCGGTCGAGCAGCCCGCCCTGTACGTGCAGCATGGCTCCCATCGTCATCGCGGCTAACATCTTGTGCGTGGATTGAACCACGCCATCCGCGCCGCAGGACAGGGCATTCATCGGCAGCCGGGGATGCTGCCCGTAATGGGCTCCATGCGCCTCATCCACAAGCAGCGGAATTTCATGCTCATGGCATGCCTCTGCTAGCGGCCTCAAGTCGCTGCCCATCCCGTAGTAGTTGGGCATCGTTACGACGGCCCCTCTTGCCTCCGGGTAAGCCTCAAGCGCTGCTGCCAGCGTCGCTGCAGAAGGAGCAACAGCCAGACCACTGGACTTGTCCATTTCCGGCTGAAGAAAGACCGCCCTTGCCCCTGCCAGCATTAATCCGTTTAAGACAGACTTATGTACATTCCGTTGTACAAGCACGATATCCCCAGGCTCCCGGCATACCGTTAGGATTAACGCCAGATTGCCGGCAGTACTTCCACCCACGAGGAAAAAGCTCTCCTCGGCTCCAAAACAATCTGCTGCCAGCTCCTGTGCGTCCTGAATGACCCCTTCAGGATGAAACAAATCATCCGTCCCGGCAATTTCCGTCACATCAATACGCATGGCTTCATGCAGCATGTCTGCGCCGTTCCTGTCTGCCTCGTATGCCCTGCCATTCTTGTGACCGGGTACATGAAATGAGGAAGCCCCCCGATCCCGGTATAACGCCAATGCTTCTGCAAGTGGGGCAAGGTCTCTATGTGTAGTCATCGACATATCCCTTCGGATTACATTCTCTAACCTATTTTAACGCAATTTGAAACCTACGCCTACGCCCCAATCCCACTAAACAGCCTGCACAAACAAAAAAAGGCCTTCAATTCAGGCCCATTACACGCGTATCGCGTCTATGCATTTTTAGGCATGGCAATCTGTTTTAATTGACGGATGAAAAAATGATATTTGGCATCTTCCGCACTGGTATGAACGATTTCCGATTCACATTCCTCGCATACGAATTGCGATACAATGGTGATTCCGTCTGTCTTGGACTGATTGCATATGATACACACGTGTTCGGTCAATTCTTCCATAACCATCCCACCTTGATCCTTTTACTATTAGTATGACACAGTTTCTATTATTTTAAACCTTTTCATAGGATATCTTTCTACGCTTTATTTATATGTACCCCTTGCTGGCCTTGTGTCTGTACCTTTTTTTAACTTAATAAAAATATGATTTTGTCCGATAAAAACATAAAAGACTGTTACTTCTTGTCTATCGAAATTTATCTTATACCTAAGGAGGACGGCACAGCCCAATGGCAGATCCACACGGTCAAGCCACCTTTTATCACTACCGACTCATTAAAAAAATTCAGATTTCCAAAAGCTTGCTCATCCTTTACCTAGGTCTGCCTGTGCTCGCTGCAGTTGCGGGGATATTTACGGTATCACCCTATATCCCGCTCTATATGCTAATCGCCTTTCCGCTTATGCTATGGATCCAGTATGTCATCGGGCATACGGTGCTTATTCTGCTCGGAGCAGGCTACCGGAAGCGCTGGCGCTTTCGTCTAAAGCTGCCGTGGCTTGGCTATATACCGGATCAACACGTCAGCTTGCGTGTATTCACTTTGGTACAGTTCTATACCTGCTGGGTAGGGATTGTCTTAAGCGCTATGATGGCTTTCTGGTTACCGCTGCCTTTAGCGATTGCGCTAGCATTCTGGCATCTGTGGCTTCTTCTCCCCCGTGGCTATACGATGCTGCGCCTGACTGGTCAGCGTAAGGAAGGCATGTTAAAAATGAACGAACAAGACATCTCTTACTACATGCAATAACACAGTAAGCTGTCTTCCATCTACATGGGTACATATAGTAATCATCCAGTCCATCTTTAAAAAAACACCTCATTCCGAAGTGGTCAAGACCCCATTTTATAGAGATTTGAAATAAACCTAGGCGGAAAACTGGCGTCGATACTCTACCAGCGTCAGTTTTTTTAGTTTTCGTTGTGGTCGTTTCCGGTTATAAAAACAGAATGTATTTCTCAATTTTGTTTTGTGCTTCGGTGACCGTTCGGATATGAAAGGGTAGAGTCCTTCCGTTTTGAGATGCGAGAAGAAGCTCTCCATCGAGCATTGTCATAACAATTTCCTCGGCGAGACATGCTGATTCGGGCGCCAACCTTTGGCTGGCAGCATGTCGTGGTAAGCATGAGACGTGTACTGGAAACCCTGATCGCTATGAGCGATCCATCCGGTCACGTCTTTTTGTTTAACAAATGCTTTGCTGAATGTGCGGAGCACGAGTTCATTGTCGTCGCGTTCGCCCATGTCGTAAGCCACAATTTCGTTATTAAACAGATCCTTAATGGCTGACAGGTACACCCATCGCTCTCCAACTCGGTACTGAGTAATGTCAGTTACACATTTCTGATTTGGTTTTTCCGCAGTGAAATCCCTTTTCAGACGGTTCTTCGATACACGCTCAGCAGCTGCACACGTGCTTCCAAATCGTCTCTTACGGCGAATTCGAGATTGAATGCCGTGTGCTTGCATGAGACGAAAGACCTTCTTGTGGTTCATCCAAATCCCTTGATCTTGCCAAAGAAATAACTGAAGCAGCCGATAGCCATATTTTCCTTCATAACGCTGATAAACTTGAAACACCTGCTTCTTTGCCTTTGCATCACGATCGATTCGTTTGCGCTTTAAATAAGCGTAATAACCACTTCGGGACACACCAAAAACGCGGGAGAGTTTCTGGACATCTCCGTATGCTGCTACCTTTTCCATGATCTGATATCTCTCTTGTTTACTTCCTCCTTCCAGGCGACCAAGCACTTTTTTAGCAACTCATTCTCCCGTTTCAACTTTTGCACATACCGATCCTGACTCCTATATTGCTTCCGACGTCCCCGTCCATCCAGTAGACCGAACTCACCTAGCTCCCTATATATTTTCTCATTCACTTTTTCACACGATCCGAGTCCTGAATCTCCAGGTGCTTCGTAATTCGGCGATACGTCCATTTCTCATCGATGTGAAGACGAATAGCTTCCTTTTTCATTGGCAAATTGAATAGGTCTTAAACTTTTGTCCCATAAAAATACACCCCCTAGAATTTCATCGGTTAAACCCGGGGGTTTTTCCAATGTCTATTCTAAGGGGTGCACTTCAAAGCCGGAAAGAGGTCTTTATTCATTCGCTTTGTTGCTTTCCAATCCTTGTATGACTTGTTTCTTAAACTGAGCAGGAACCGTGATTATGAGAAAATCGTCATGCACCGACAGGTGGACGATATTTTTTCCTTTTTCAAAAACTAATGAAGAACCATTGTCTTCCGTTTCCTTCTGCTTCCATCCCCAGGACACGATTTCATCCAGGTAAGCTTCAGGTATACTATCGTCTTCCTTCAGCCCCGGAAGCGCATAACGTACGTAGTCCAAATCACTATTGCCTGTGGTTTGTTCGGTTTTATTCGCTTCCTTCGGAACCGGGAACGACTTTACATTCGCCGCACCGTCGAAGGACTTCCAGCTTGGTTCTGTGGATGCGCCGCATCCGGATCCGATTAACAAAATCGTACCCGCACATATGATCTCTGCTACACGCAGACTATTTTTACGCAACATGTAATTGTCCTCCTTCCCCCACAATAACCGGTCTCCAGATGAGTATTCGTAGTTGGTTGGTTAATGGAGAACCCTCCAATCAGGCCTTCATTCCTATAGCCTGCGTAAATCGGTAAGCACTTTCCCGATTATGCCTAATTCTATTATACTGATTTTCTGCGTGATATCGGTAACAAAATCTTCATCTGTTTATGTTAATTTTATGACCATGTTATATAACAGTTACGGTTATTGACGACTCAACACAATATCATTCATGAGTCGGACAACCTATTCTCCGTAAAAAGCAAAAATAAAAACCGACCATCGATTACATCGACAGTGGTTTTTCGCTTGGCGACGTCCTACTCTCCCGGGA
>NZ_ADHJ01000005.1:0-56345 GCF_000193415.1 Paenibacillus vortex V453 | reverse complement strand
ATCAAGTCCGCTCGACTTGCATGTATTAGGCACGCCGCCAGCGTTCGTCCTGAGCCAGGATCAAACTCTCCAAAAAGGTTTGACTTGCTCATTTAGAAACTGACGAGAATTTGTTCAATTCTCTATTTATGCTCCATCACCCAACAAACCAAAGGCTTGTACATGATGATTTCGCAATGGATTTTACAAGTAAAATCCTTACTCACTCGTTGTTCAGTTTTCAAAGATCAATCGTTTTTTGTTTGTCATCCGCATCTCAGCGGCGACTTTTATAATATATCATACTAGCTTGCTGTTGGTCAAGAAGTTTTTTTGTATTTTTTCCAATCAATCTTCTGCCTAACCGGTCAATCTTTTACACCCCAAATCAAACGGGCGAACATTAATGTATCATAGATTATAAGCATGCGTCAACTACCCTAATAAAGTTATTTTTAAACCGACCAAGAGAGCTACGCCAGGCAGACCCAATACCATTACAGTTCCAATGGTCATTGGATTCAGGGGAATGTAAGTCTCCGCCGCTAAACCAGTGAAATTCACAATATAAATCGCCACCGCAGAGAGAGCAAGATGAGCGCCAAATACAGTTAACCAACCCAGCCCGAGTTTCTTTCTGAAGATGATATAGATGAGCAATAATAGCGATATGCTTAGAACCCCTAGAACAACCAGTTTCATAGATACTCCTCCTTCATATGGTATAAGAACCGCAACAGCGGCCTCTTTTAGCCATTCTCTCTCTTCTGCTCGATATACTGCATCTGCGCCCCATCCAGGTTGAGCTGCTTGGCCTGTTTGAGATTCATCTGGTATTTACGTTCCGCTGCCTCCAGCATGTAGATGGCATAATCAATCTGATCCTGACCCGTAGCCTCTTGAAATAGCAGATGAGCACGTTCCCACTCCATCTGGGATCTCCGAACATCCATGAATACATGCCACATCCGCTCTTGATCCTCAATCGTGATGTAGGTTTCTTCCTCTCGCTTCTTCGACTGCTTCCACCATATCTTCATTCTGCTCACTCTCCTATGAATATGAATGTTTGGCACTGCCATTATGACCGTCTGTAACATTCATATCGAGAGGAGGACAAACTTAGAACCAAAACAAATCTTCCCTACTCTACTTTCTGCACAGCAAAAAGACAAAGAAAAAACGAGCCATCAGAATACCTTCTAATGCTCGTTCGTGTTCAGGGATTTAAGACCGCCTATCCCTATACCATTATTCTTTTGAAAAAAACACTGCTGCAGCAACGCCTAATGTCCCTCCCTAATGTAAGCAAGGATTCATTTAAATTAAGCTGCGCAGGGATGGTGAGAACATATTAGTTCAATTCACGCCGTCCTTCGAGCGCCTTGGACAAGGTTACTTCATCCGCATACTCCAAGTCGCCGCCCACAGGAAGTCCATGAGCAATTCGGGTCACTTTAATATCAAATGGACGGACAAGCCGCGATATGTACATCGCCGTCGCCTCACCTTCAATATTCGCATTCGTGGCCAAAATCAATTCTTTCACTCTCTCGTCGCTAAGGCGCGTAAGCAGCTCCTTGAGACGAATTTCGTCCGGTCCAATACCCTCCATGGGAGATATCGCTCCATGAAGAACGTGATAGTAGCCGTCAAATTCCTTCGTACGCTCCATCGCCACGAGATCTTTTGCATCCTGTACTACGCAGATGGTGGAGGGATCCCGGGTCTTGTCCTGACATACCCGGCACGGATCCGTATCGGTGATATTACAGCAGACAGAGCAGTAATGCAGATTCCTTTTGACGCTGACTAACGCTTTGGCAAAATCAATAACATCATCTTCCTTCATGTTCAGAACATGAAAAGCCAGGCGGGCGGCCGTTTTCGGCCCCACACCCGGCAGTCGCGTAAAGGCGTCAATGAGCTTCGCGATCGGTTCAGGATAGTACAAATGTAACTACTCCTTCTAGGTTAGATTAGAACAAGCCCGGGATTTTCATGCCGCCTGTAAATTTGCCCATATCGGCATTTGCGATTTCTTCTGCCTTGGCAAGTGCGTCATTAACCGCTGTGAGCACCAAGTCCTGCAGCATTTCCACGTCATCCGGATCAACTGCCTCCGGCTTGATGTTGATGGACAGAATTTGCTTGTGCCCACTCACTTCTACGGTAACCACGCCTCCGCCGGAAGTGCCTTCAACGGTTTTGGTAGCCAGCTCTTCCTGAGCTTTCAGCATTTGCTCCTGCATCTTTTTCACTTGCTTCATCATTTGGTTCATATTATTCATGGTTCATCTCTCCTTATAATAGGGTGCACGCAGTCACGTGCTAGTCTTTTATGACAACGAGGTCTTCCCCAAATAACTGGATCGCCTCATCAATCCATGGTTTTTCTCCACCGGCTTCAGCATCAGCCACCTCGTGCTCCAGCTTAAGCTCTTCTGCCTGAGGCTTGCCTGCTCCTTCAACCGCGTCGCTCCAGTCACGAAGCATCATCGTCACCAGATGATACGGCTTGCCGAGCGTAGAATCAAGCACCCCTTCAATCACCTGCTTATTCGCAGGTTTCTCGGTCGTTTCGCGGTGGATGTTGTTTTTGAAAGCGACAAGCACCTTGTCCTCCCATACGGACACCGGCTCTCCATCCATCAGCCACGCGTGGACCGTAACCTTCTCCTCTTTTACATTCTGGAGTATTTGAGCCCACTGCCGCTGAACTGCGGTGTACTCTTCCCCGGTTCGGGAAGCTACATACTGATCCATATGCTGCGGAATCTTGGCTGATGATGCTGCTTTCGGCGCTGGTGTACGGGTAGACTTGGCAGCTTCCCGTTGGTTCGACGCTGGAACACCGTTCTGCATCAGGCGTTCCAGCTTCTTCTCGAGCGCGGCTACATGCTGCTTCAACTGAGCCAGCTCCCCGGCGTCGGCTGTACCATGGGCACTTGTTGCCCCACCCGCGGATTGAGGAATACCGGAAAGCTTAAGCAGGGCTACCTCAAACAAGGTTTGCGGCTGCGAGGCGTACTTCATCTCACTCTGATAGCGGCTCAGCGTATCAATCATCTGAAATAATTCATCGCGGCTGAAGGCATTGGCCATTTCCTGAAATTCTGCCGGATTCAGAACCCGGTCGGTCAGTTTGTCGGCATCGGGCACCATCTTGATCATAAGCAAATCACGGAAATAATACAGGAGATTCTCCATGCACTTGTCGGCACTTTTTCCCTCCTGCATAAACTGCTCCACGATTTGCAGCACGAGCCCGGCATCCCCCTGTTTCACGGCGCTGGCAAGACGCCCAAACTGCTCCGAGGCAATACCACCCGTCATGTCCATGACCTGTTGATAAGACACCGTGCCACCGGTAAACGAAGCGATCTGATCCAGAATACTCAGTGCATCACGCATACCGCCATCCGATAGGCGGGCAATATACTGCAGCGCTTCATGATCTGCCGTAATTCCCTCTTCCCCGCAAATCTGCTGCAATCGACCGGTTTGCTCATCAAGGGAGACCCTCCGAAAATCAAACCGCTGACAGCGTGAAATAATCGTTGCAGGAAGTCTATGGGGCTCTGTTGTCGCTAGTATAAACATCACGTGTGCCGGCGGCTCCTCCAGCGTTTTCAATAAGGCATTGAATGCTTCCGTCGTCAACATGTGCACTTCATCGATAATATAAACTTTGCGCCGGACCTCGGTCGGTGCGTATTTGACCTTCTCCCGCAAATCACGGATCTCCTCGACACCGCGGTTGGATGCAGCGTCGATCTCCTGAACATCCATAACGGCTCCGGACGTTATCCGCCGGCAGGCTTCGCATTCGTTGCAGGGTTCCTCAGCCGGACCATGCTCGCAGTTCACGGCTTTGGCCAAAATTTTAGCGGCACTGGTCTTGCCCGTACCCCGTGGACCGCTGAACAGGTAGGCATGGGAAACCCGCTGCTCGCGAATGGCATTCTGCAGGGTCTGGATAATATGCTGCTGGCCCACCATGTCACCGAATGACTGCGGTCGCCAAGCACGATATAACGCGATATGTTCCACTGTGCTTTACCCTCTTTCAACTTCCACTTCACGAAGATTAATAACTAATCGGTATAGACTGCAGCCCCATCTCCGTGTGCATTGCTCTTACTTTCATGGTCAATCTCAACCTGAAAAAGCGTGAGTTAACGGTTATATTATACTACATTCTATACTACTTTCCCCTGCCTTAGCAAAACGTTTACTTGGAAATCTTTATCCAAGTTAGCATGAAGGATTTCCCTCGATAGCAGGCAGCCTCGACAAAAAACACCCTTGCCAATGGCAAAGGTGTTATGTGCAGTTATGTATACCGTGCACCTGTTATTGATAATTGCGATCCGAGCGGCAATCCTGAACAACAACTCGGGCTAGGCACCCCTCCGGCACAAAAGCGATCTTGCTTATGGCTGCTTCCTTCCGGACCTGACCAGGTTCACAAGTGCTCATTGCGGAGGACCCAACCGTCAACATTGAGTGCAGGGACCAGCCTCACATCGACAATACCTCTAACAGGAATTCAACCTCGCTACAGCGGATTGCGAGTTACAGGGCACCGCTACCTCCCCGTCTAGCACGGCGAACTTTAGTATATCGCATGGCTATCAAAAAAGCAACCGACGGAAGAAGTTACAAGGCATATCACGCCTATAGACAGACAAAAACCCTTCGGCCATAGGGGCGAAGGGTTTGTTTATTAGATACCGTATTTCTTTTTGAATCTATCAACACGACCGCCAGCATCCAGGAATTTCTGTTTACCTGTGAAGAACGGATGACAGTTCGAGCAAATCTCTACACGAAGATCTGGTTTTACAGAACCTGTTTCAAACGTATTACCGCAAGCACAAGTAACTGTAGTAACGTGATATTTCGGTTGAATATCTTGTTTCATTGTAGCTTTCACCTCTTTCCGCCCTGAGCCTCATGCGGACCCAGAGTTATATGGACACATAAACCGAGTATATCACGAGCATATTGATTGCGCAATAGCCCATACACAAAACATCAGACAAGTTCACAAATGGAATTTCACCCTGTTTTTAGCAGATAAACAACGGGCCGTGTACCGGTTAAATCAGAGACGTTCTCTTCTTCGGTCTTGCCTGTCCGGCAGGAGGTACATGAGTGTAGGATCCAATGACCACATCAGGTAATTCCTCTTGCATAATCTCAATGGCCTGCTTCATCCCGAGAATCTCGCCTTGTGCAGGCGGAATGAGCTGGAGATAGCTTTCAGGGTCGATATTAAGATTACGAAGCTGGATTAATTTAAGCCCAGTACGCCGGGCAAACTCAATCATGGCTTCCAGCTCTTCCTCGCGATCGGTTACGCCGGGGAAGATCAGATAGTTGATGGAAGTATACACACCTTGGTCGGTTGCATAGCGAAGGGACTTCTCCACATTAGCGAGCGTATATCCTCTTGGTTTGTAGTATGCGTTATAATGGCCATCCAATGCACTGATGGTGCTCACTCGCATCAAGTCAAGGCCCGCATCCACGATGCCGCGGATGAAATCGGTCAAACCCGCATTGGTATTAATATTGATATATCCCATATCCGTCTGTGACCGAACTTCTCTCATCGCTTCGATAATGATCTTCGCTTGTGTGGAAGGCTCACCCTCACAACCTTGGCCAAAGCTGATGATGGACTCCGGTGTTTTCAGATGTTCCAGCATCACCTGCACCAGCTCATCTACCCTCGGGCGGAAATTCATCCGGGTCTGAGGGGCGACAAAGCCGCTGTCATCCGGCTGTTCCGAGATACACCCGAAACAGCCTGCATTACAGGAATAGGATACGGGAACCGCACCCTCCCAGCGATTCAGGAACGTGTTCGATGCCGTGAGGCATTCGTATCCCAATGCACAGTTGGACAGATGCTCATAGAGCCGGTTCTCCGGATATTTCTCCTTCAGAGTCTTAACCCCAAGCTCAAGATCATTCAAATCGCAATTCATTGGATTCCACTTCTCAGGGTCATCGGACAAGCGCGCAGTTGTGTAAAATGCGCCATCCTTCCACACGACAGCCGAATAACCGAAGAGCGGCAGCTTGTATTCCTTGTCTGACTTCACATAGCCTGGCAAGCACAATCGGGTATAGCCTTGCGGCAAAAGCGCTCCGACAGCTGTATACCCGTCTTCAAGCGGCATCATTTCACCGGTCTCAGGATCCATCCCGATGGCTCGGGTACTCGGAAGGCCGACCAGCGTAGCCCCATCTGGCAGAGGTATCAATTCATCATCCAATATTTCAACGATCATATCCCCACTGCGGGCAAGCCCGTACAGCTCAGAATGGTCGTATACGTTCCCTTGTTCATCTGCATAAACCAAATACATGTTGATCTCCTATTCTCCGGTTGTTCAGGGCTTACGTCTGAGGTGCCGTCGCTGCAGATGCACGCGATGGACGTCTGGCCGACTCGGCCCTGAGTCCCGGTTACCGCTGCTGCTGTTGGCATTAACATCAAATGAAGCCAAGAATTCCGCATTGTTCTTGCTGTCACGCATTTTTTTGAGGAACCCTTCCACAAAGTCAGCGGAATCGTTCATATTTTTACGGATTGCCCAAATGGTGTCCAGTTCATCCTTGTTCAGCAGCACCTCTTCACGCCGTGTACCCGAGCGACGAATGTCGATTGCCGGGAAAATACGACGTTCCGCGAAACGGCGGTCCAAATGCAGCTCCATATTGCCTGTTCCTTTAAATTCCTCATAAATGATGTCATCCATCCGGGACCCTGTTTCAACCAAGGCAGTAGCGAGTATGGTCAGACTTCCGCCTTCTTCCACGTTACGCGCAGACCCGAAGAAACGCTTCGGACGATGGAATGCCGCAGGATCAATACCGCCGCTTAGCGTTCTGCCGGAAGGAGGAATGACCAGGTTGTATGCACGGGCAAGACGGGTAATGCTGTCCAGCAAAATAACAACGTCCTTCTTATGCTCCACCAGCCTCAATGCACGCGACAATACCAGTTCCGCAACCTTGATATGGTTCTCCGGAAGCTCGTCGAACGTTGAAGCAACCACCTCGCCCTTTACGGAACGCTGCATATCCGTTACTTCTTCTGGCCGTTCATCGATGAGTAAAACAAACAGTTCAATCTCTGGATTGTTGGTTGAGATGCTGTTGGCGATTTCTTTCAAGAGGAGCGTTTTCCCTGCTTTTGGCGGCGCCACGATCAAACCGCGTTGTCCTAAACCTACAGGTGCAAGCAAATCCATAATTCGGGTTGACAACTGATTAGGGGATGTTTCAAGAACAAGCTTTTCTTGCGGATAAAGAGGAGTCAAGGCTGGGAAGTGCAAGCGTTCCGCTGCAACGGCTGGATTCTCTCCATTTACGGCGTTAACCTGCAGCAGTCCGAAGTAACGTTCGTTCTCTTTAGGTGTTCGACATTTGCCTGAGACCAAATCTCCGGTCCGTAAATCAAATTTGCGAATTTGGGATGCCGAGATGTATATGTCCTCCGTGCTTGGCAAATAGTTAATCGGTCTAAGGAAGCCGTATCCTTCCGGCAAAATCTCAAGTACGCCCTCCATAAACATCAAGCCGCTCTGTTCCGCCTGGGCTCGGAGAATCGCAAATATCAGTTCTTTTTTCTTCAACTGGCCATAATAAGGAATCTGATATTTCTTGGCCAGCTTATACAGATCCGTCAGCTTCATGCCTTCCAAATCGGATATTTGTAAATCCATTCAATAACCACCTATTCAATTATTTGTTTCTGTCGCAGCAGAACCTGCTGTCATGTAGTCTATTATTCTATGAGAGCTTTACTAGGAGCATTACCCAAATCAGAGGGAGATATGCAGTTCGGTCCACATATTTCCCTCATTTTGGAAAAAATCACTCTTCCTCGGTCTCACGCCATACGTCAGCACCCAGCATTCGCAGATTGGATACCAGATGATCATAACCGCGATCAATGAATTCCACGCCACTGACTTCGGTTACCCCTTCGGGTACGGTTAGACCCGCAATGACTAATGCGGCACCTGCGCGAAGGTCCGTCGCCTTGACTTTGGCTGCGTTCAGCGGCCCGCCTTCAATAATGGCTGAGCGTCCCTCCACACGGATTCTGGCCCCCATGCGAACTAACTCTGGTACATGTTTAAACCGGTTGCTATATACAAAATCACTGAGGACACTGACGCCTTCTGCTTGGGTGAGCAGGCTGGTCATCGGTGATTGCAAATCCGTTGCAAATCCAGGATATATAAGAGCCTTCACGTCGGCATGCTGATACCGGTCCTTACCGGTAACGCGAATGCTTTCGTCCAGTTCTTCGATGCCAACGCCCATCTCGATCAGCTTGGCCGTAAGGGCTTCAAGATGCTTCGGAATGACGTTGTCGATCAGAACATCACCGCGTGTAGCGGCAGCAGCAATCATATATGTACCGGCCTGAATCCGGTCTGGAATAATGGAATGACGGCAGCCATGCATCTCGGTTACGCCTTCAATCCGGATGGTCTCCGTCCCGGCGCCCTTGATGACAGCTCCCATGGAATTTAATAGTGTAGCAACATCTATAATTTCAGGCTCTTTCGCCGCATTTTCGATAATTGTGGAGCCTTTGGCCTTGGCAGCCGCCAGCATAATGTTAATGGTTGCACCAACACTGCTTACATCCAGATATATCTTAGCGCCCCGCAGCTCTTTGGCGTGCAGATGAATCGAACCGTGTTCATTGGTCACGGTCGCACCCAGGGCTTCAAAGCCCTTAATGTGCTGGTCAATGGGACGAGGTTCAAAATTACAGCCGCCCGGCAGTCCGATCACGGCTTCTTTAAATCTTCCAAGCATGGCGCCCATCATATAGTAGGACGCGCGCAGTTTCTTCACGGGTCCGTTAGGCATCGGAATAGATTTGATATCAGAAGGGTCAATTCTCATCTGATTGCCTTCCCATGAAACTTGACCGCCTAACTCTTCCAGTATCTCAGCATAAACAGCTACATCGCTGAGAAGCGGCAAATTATCAAGTACGACTTCCGATTCCGCCAGGATTGCGGCGGGAATTAACGCAATTGCACTGTTCTTGGCACCACTGATTGTTACAGTACCTCGCAGTGGGCGTCCACCGCTGATCATCAATTTTTCCATAAGCTTTCGGGTCCCCCTACATCACTTCGCAGCCGGAAATGGTTCTGATAGCCGTCATTATAGTAAATGAAATGGAAAAACACCGGCTATGCGGTGTGCTTTCCATTTCATTGTATGCAGCATAAGACAGCCTAAATATCTCAGGTGATTCCAATCGTCCTGTTATGGCCCCTAGGGCTACAAGCGACTCGAATAACTATGAATTAAGCTTGATTGTTGGAACCAAACTCACGGATTTTGCCAACAACGGTTTCTTTGATCGCTTCACGACCTGGTTTCAGGAATGTACGAGGATCGTAAGCTTCTGGTTTAGCAGCAAGCACTTCACGAACAACTTTGGAGAACGAGATTTGGTTCTCGGTGTTCACGTTAATTTTGGAAGTACCCAGAGAGATGGCTTTCTTGATATCATGAGTCGGAATCCCCGTACCACCATGAAGCACCAATGGAAGCTTCACTGCATTGCGGATTTCTTCCATCTCTTTGAAACCAAGGTTTGGCTCGCCTTTGTAAGGACCGTGAACAGAACCAAGCGCAGGTGCCAGTGTATCGATGCCTGTCTCATTCACGATGCGTACACAGTCGTCCAGCTTCGCGTACATTACGTCACCGATTACGTCATCTTCTTGTCCGCCGACCATGCCTACTTCAGCCTCAACGGAAACACCTTTGGAATGAGCGTATTCAACCACTTGCTTCGTTGTTTCGATATTCGTGTCAATCGGGCTGTGGGAATCATCGATCATAACCGAAGTGAATCCTGCGTCGATTGCTTCTTTACACTTCTCAACACTTGAACCGTGGTCAAGGTGAATGGCGACAGGAACTGTTACTTTCAGATCCTCCATCAGACCTTTTACCATGTGTACAACGGTGCTGAATCCACCCATATAACGAGCTGCGCCTTCAGAAACACCCAGAATGACTGGAGATTTCTCTTGCTCAGCTGCTTCAAGAATTGCATATGTCCACTCCAGGTTATTGATGTTGTATTGACCAACAGCATATTTACCTTCAAGTGCTTTGTTCAGCATGTCTGTCATTGATACTAATGGCATGGTTTCATCCTCCTAAAGATGCTTAGTTTGTCTATGGTTTTTAGCCGATATAACATACGGCCTTATTATACCACATCGCGTCATAAATACTAAACAAGCATTTCCTAAAATGCTGCGACGGACCTCACATTCTGGCAAAAAAAAGAATTCCGCCCTTTGAGCAGAATTCATAGTTCAACCGATATTGTTGGCGGTCCCTTTTAACTGCATATTGACGGCTTGCCGCATCTCATCAATATCAAAAGGTTTGGTGAAATGCATCAGTGCGCCAAGATCGGTTGCTTCCTTGATCATGTCGAGTTCCCCGTAAGCTGTCATCATGATCACCTTGATGTCCGGATTCATCTGTTTAATATGCTTCAAAATCTCAAGCCCGTCCATTCCAGGAATTTTCATATCCAGCAGCACCAGATCCGGCGTGTGCAGCTTTACAATTTCAAGCGCTGCCTTTCCGTTCGCCGCTTGAAACGTCTCGTACCCTTCACTGCTGAACACTTCCACAAGCAGGATGCGGATACCGTTCTGGTCATCCACAATCAACACTTTGTGTTTGCTTTGTTTGCTCATCCTTCCAACCTCCCGATACTTAAATCGTGCAATGAGTATATGCAAACTCGAAAGTTCCTAACTTTCCCATAAACCGACCATTATTTGTATTCGCCTGTAGATGTCGAATTCCTTCCTATCTCGAAAAAAGTACGAAAAAAAGATAAATGGATAGCTGTAAACAAAGTCGACAGCAAGGATGTTTACTTCGAACCCTGTCCAAAAACTTTACAAACGCACCGAAAATATAAAATAAAGTCAAAAAAGAGCCTCTTCAAAAGAGGCTCTTCCCATATTATGCATTGTGCTGAATCGAAGCTTTTACAAATTCACGGAACAGCGGCTGGGGACGGTTTGGACGAGAAGTGAACTCCGGATGGAATTGCACAGCAAGGAACCATGGATGTCCTGGCAGTTCCACAATTTCAACCAAGCGTCCATCCGGAGATGTACCGGAAATACGCAAGCCTGCTTTCTCGATATCTTCACGGTATTGGTTGTTGAATTCATACCGGTGGCGATGTCTTTCATAAACCAGCTCATCCTGATAGCAGGACTCCGCAAGTGATCCCGGAACCAGCTTGCATGGATACAATCCAAGACGCATCGTACCGCCGAGATCCTCAATGTCTTTCTGCTCCGGCAGAAGATCGATGACCGGATATTCAGTAGCCGGATCGATCTCAGAGCTGTTCGCACCACTCAGTCCCAGAATGGAGCGGGCATATTCGATAACCGACACCTGCATGCCAAGGCAGATACCGAAGAATGGAATATTGCGCTCGCGAGCATAACGAATTGCACTGATCTTACCCTCGATACCCCGGTCACCAAATCCGCCCGGTACGAGGATGCCGCCTATGCCATTCAGCATATCTTCGACGTTGTCTGCCGTAATTTCTTCGGCATTTACCCAGCGGACCTTCACTTCGGCATTCGCATCAAATCCGGCGTGGGATAATGACTCAACAACACTAAGGTACGCATCATGGAGCGCGACATATTTACCAACAATTGCGATCTCAACGGTCTTCTCCAGCTTGGATACGCGTTCTACGAGATCTTCCCACTCGCTCATATCCGGTGCCGGTGTCGTTAATTTCAAATGATTGACTACAATTTCATCAAGACCTTCATCACGCAAATTCAGCGGTACCTCATAGAGTGAGGACGCATCGCGGCATTCTACGACCGCGTTAGGATCAATGTCGCAGAAGAGCGCGATTTTCGCTTTCATCTCGGTTGAAAGCTCATGTTCTGTACGGCAGACAATGACATTTGGCTGAATGCCGATACTGCGAAGTTCTTTTACACTGTGCTGGGTCGGCTTCGTTTTCACTTCACCAGCTGCCTTAATATATGGAATGAGGGTTACATGAATATACATGACGTTCTCACGGCCAACGTCGCTCTTGATTTGACGGATGGCCTCAAGGAAAGGAAGGCTTTCGATATCACCAACCGTGCCGCCGATTTCGGTAATGACTACATCCGAACCCGCTTCACGGCCTGCACGGAATACGCGCTCTTTAATTTCATTCGTAATATGAGGGATAACCTGCACGGTGCCGCCCAAATATTCTCCCCGACGCTCCTTGCTGATGACAGATGAGTATACTTTACCTGTTGTCACATTGCTGTTCTTCGATAGGTTAATATCGATGAAGCGCTCATAGTGTCCCAGGTCCAGGTCGGTTTCCGCACCATCGTCAGTAACGAACACTTCGCCATGCTGGTATGGACTCATGGTGCCCGGATCTATATTAATGTACGGATCGAATTTCTGAATCGTTACCTTGAGCCCTCTGTTCTTAAGCAATCTACCGAGCGAAGCGGCGGTAATTCCCTTACCAAGAGATGACACGACTCCGCCTGTTACAAAAATATACTTTGTCACTGTTAAAAACCCTCCTATATAATCTCCATAACTTCAGGCGACATATGATGTTTATCCTAACCCGTTTTCCCCTGATTCATCAGAGGGACCAACAAAAAGCATGGCTCGCTTCCAAAAATGGTGAGCGAGCTGACCTCCGACCTATTACAAACCGCATATACTTGACGCTTCAATGATCCTCGTATAGAGCTGCCTGCACGGCATCATACCGGCGCCGAGCGATTCCGAAATCTCATCACATCTCATCCAAGCACCTAAATCTTAATCGGCACGAAGCTTGGCAAGAGACATCCGCCAAAGCGGATTATTCACTGCAGAGATCAGTACTTCCCTACAAGCAGGATACTTTCTAGCCCACAAGAAAAACGCCTATCGACATACTCCATAGAAGACAGACCCAATTTTTTATGGTAAGTTTTCTTGCGATTTCAGGTCCAGAAGCTAGCGTCGTCTGCACTTTCTAATACCTTAAAAACAAAAAAAGTGACCCCGAATAAATAACGGGGCACTTTTATATTAAACATATTTAATCCACAATCATAAGCCCAAGCAATAGTTTACTCTGTGCCTTATCTGCTTGTCAAGAGAAGAACAAAGCTCAAAATTCCCCAATCACCTGACACCGTAAAACAAAGTCATAAACAAAGCAGACGGGCCCATAAGCCGCTGCTGAGAGACGGATTAATCCTTATCCTTTTCCTCAAATTCTTCCTCTTCCAGATCCTCTTCTTCCTCGGATTCTGAATCTTCATCATCCAATTCGTCATCATCCAGAACAACGTCTTCATCTACTTCATCTTCGGCATCGTCCTCATCCGAGAAGAGATCATCGTGATCATCATCGTCATCGTCGATGCTGTCAAAATCATCCTCGGTTTCGTCGGCACTGTAAGTTTCCTCTTCATCCGTGAAGTCGTCATCATCGTCGTCTTCATCATTAATGATCCGCGGACGCTTCGCGTTCGCAATCGGATCTTCGGACTTCTCAAGCGGGTACCAACGCTTCAGTCCCCACAGATTCGTTCCTACACATGCGAAACGTCCGTCTATATTGATCTCGGTATATAACTGGGCAATCGTTTCGTTAATTTCCTTTTCCGTAAAGCCGCGAAGCTTGGCCACCTCATTCATAAGGTCACGGTAATAATACGGCGTGTTGGCCGCCTTCAGAACCATAAAAGCCAGGTCAACCATTGGGATTTCCTGAATCTTCTCCGGATCGATCTTTAAATTGAGCGGATTACTCACTAACGCACACTTCCTCTCACACAAATCTTCACGTTATACCCTCAACATATCCATTATCAAAACTAAGTAAAACCTATTTGGAAATAAAAATCAAGTTTTTATGCGCCACGGCCCGTCCGATACCAAAAAGGAAAAAGACGGAGACTCTTCCTCTCCGTCTTCTGACTGTACCCGCCCCAAGGATCGACTCCTTACGGGATAGATAAGAGAACCTTGATATTCTCTCCATGTATCTTATGTTCGCCCTTCTGTCTTTGACACGCGAATCAGGGCCTATTTCCCGGAAAAAGGGCAACATCCCATTCGGGCTCTCACCCCGACTCATACAATACTGAAGCAACGGTTCATCGAGAAGGGAGATTGCCACACATGGATTACACCCGGATCATGCAATCACTACTGACAGAGACGAACCCTATGCGGAACGTCCGGGACAAGAACCGGCGGCTCCTCACGTTTCATGACCCTCAGCTGTACCAGGAATGCATCAGCGAATGGAATCGGCTCGCCGGGAAAGCGCGTTTCCCGGAATCGATCAGCTACTCGCCGCTTACCCACACCATCATCGCTCCGGCTCCCCAGACAGCGAAGTTTGAAGCGGAGTTTCGACATGAGCTGATGGTCGAGGAGGATGAACAGGTTCATATCCAGGCCATACAGGGAACAATTGGAACGTTAACCGGGATCCCATGGGGTATCAAGCAAATCAAAGCCCCTCATGCCTGGTCTATCTCGACAGGACACCGCATGAAGATTGCCGTTATTGACACAGGTGTGGATTTTTCTCATCCGGATCTGAAATACTCGCTGACCAGGGGGATCAATCTGGTTCATCGAAACATGCCGCCGTACGATGACAATGGGCACGGAACGCATATTTCGGGCACGATCGCTGCCGCGAACAGCACGCAAGGCATGATCGGCGTTGCCCCCCGATCTGTGGTATATCCTGTTAAGGCCTTTGATCATAACGGGTCCGCCTTCGTATCGGATATTATTCTGGCAATCGATTGGTGCGTACGCGCCGAGATCGATATCATCAATATGAGTTTCGGTATGCAGACCCGAAGCCGCGCACTGCTGGATATCGTAGGCAAGGCCAACCAAGCAGGCGTCATTATTGTTGCATCCTCCGGCAATGACGGCAAACGCCGTACAGCTGACTATCCCGCCCGCTATCCCCAAACCATATCTGTCGGAGCTACCGATCGCCACCGAAAAATTCCAGCCTTCAGCAATCGCGGGCAATTTGTAGATATTTATGCACCTGGAGACAAAATCGTGTCGGCCTGGCTGCAGGGAAAATACCACGAGATGAGCGGTACCTCCATGGCCACTTCTCATGTCAGCGGAACCATCGCCCTGCTGCTTGCGCAAAAACCTGATCTGAAAACGGCAACCACTCAAAAGCCCTGCTGCGGCGTACCTCCTCTCCACTCTAAGTCTCAAAAAAGGATACAGCGTCTCCGACGGAGAGGTTAATGCTTTCAAATTTTTGCGCGAGGGCATGAAATTATAATCTTGCACTTAAGAATGGACCCCAAAAATGAAATTCGCTTACAAAAAAACAGCCGCCTTCCCCCACGGAAAGACGGCTGTTGTCACCTATATCAAGGAAAGTTGAACCAAAACTCCATTACATACGTTCTGGCGCCGATACGCCCATCAGGCGAAGCACGTTAGCGATTACGGTACGAACAGCTCCAAGGAGAGCAAGACGTGCCTGTGTCTGATCCGCATCCTCTGTAATAACACGCTCGGCTCTATAGTAGCTGTGGAACGAAGAAGCCAGCTCATATACATAACGGATGAGTCTGTGCGGAGCGTAGTTATCCGCAGCAAGCGACACTTCCTGCGGGAGTTCCCCGATTTTGCGCAAAATGTCGTATTCATGCTCGGCGGTGAGCACGCTCAGGTTCACTTCAGCTAGCGGCAGCAGGTTGATCCCTTGCTCCTCGGCTTGGCGGAATACGCTGCAAATACGTGCGTGTGCGTATTGTACATAGAACACCGGGTTTTCGTTGGACGTAGAAACTGCCAAATCCATATCGAAATCCAGATGGGAATCCATGCTGCGCATCGTGAAGAAGTAACGAATCGCGTCCACACCTACTTCATCCATCAGGTCTTCCATCGTTACCGCTTTGCCGGTACGCTTGGACATTTTCACTTTCTCGCCATCCTGGAACAAGCTGACCATCTGGGCGATCAATACAATCAGTTTGTCCGGATCATTGCCAAGCGCCTCCATGGCAGCCTTCATACGCGGGACATAACCGTGGTGGTCCGCTCCCCAAATATTGAGGATCTTGTCGTATCCGCGCTCGTATTTGTTGCGGTGGTACGCAATATCCGGTGTCAGGTAAGTATAGGTTCCGTCATTCTTAACGAGGACGCGGTCCTTATCATCCCCATAGTCGGTTGTACGAAGCCAGGTTGCTCCATCCTTCTCGTAGGCCTCGCCTTTTGATCTCAGCTCTTCCAGAGACTTCTCGACAAGACCGTCCTCGTAAAGGGACGTTTCGCTAAACCATTCGTCAAAATGAACGCGGAATCGATTCAAATCGCGTTTGATTTTGCCCAGTTCCTTCTCGAGCCCGAACTCACGGAAAAAGGCTGTTCTCTCTCCAGGGCTCATGGACAACAAGGAATCGCCTTTCTCAGCCACAAGCTCTTTGGCAAAACCTTTGATATCTTCGCCATGGTAGCCGTCTTCCGGCATTTCGGCATCTTGACCCAGCTCTTGCAAATACCGAGCTTCCAGGGATTTAATCAGGTTCACGACCTGATTGCCTGCATCATTAATGTAATACTCGCGCGTTACTTCGTATCCTGCATAGTCGAGCACATTGCAGAGCGCATCGCCTACGGCTGCGCCGCGGGCATGGCCCAGGTGCAGGCTTCCTGTCGGATTGGCACTGACAAACTCCATCTGAACCTTCTGTCCCTCGCCGATGGTAATCCGTCCGTAGTTGTCGCCCTGCTCTTGTACCAAAGCTACGATGGGATAGAGGTAACCCTTGTCCAGGGTAAAATTAATAAAACCCGGTCCGGCAATCTCCGCTTTCTCAATGGAAGCTTTTGCCGTGTCCAAATGCTCCAGAATAGCCTCGGCAATTTGCCGGGGATTCTTCTTGGCGATACGCGTCAGCTGCATCGCAGCATTCGTCGCCAAATCACCGTGCGATTTATCCTTCGGCACTTCCAGCGTAATGGCCGGCAGCTCCTCACGGGAAACCAGCCCTGCAGCCACGGCAGCGTCCGCTACCGCTTCGGCAACCAGCCCGTTAATGTGATCTAATGGATTCATAGTCATGATTCTTGTGCCTCCTGAATAGTCAAACTAATAGAAAAGTGTCCCGAAAACTCGCCCGACACATATAAATCATACGCCCAAGCCGCGCGTCCGGACATGCCCTCAAGCGCCAGCTCCAGACGCTGGGTATGCGTAGACAGATTAAATGAAGTGAACGGAGAGCGGTAGTAACCCGGTAACCGCTGACCCAGCTGAAACGACTGCTCGGATTCCACCTCGCCGTGCCGAATCAGCTTAAGCCCGTCCTCCGTCAGCTTGAGCATCGCCCGGGTTTCCCCTTGATGCGGCCCGAGTGCGGGTTCTGTATAACGAACATACAGAGCACTCCCTTTGATAAAAGCCTCTGCGGGCAGCTCCTGTACCGTATTCTCCCCTTCGTGAAGGCTGTGAAGACGGATGCTCACTTGTTTTCGGTCGTTCATGTACGTTCCTCTTTTCCTTACCTATTGTATTACTATATCCAGTATGGCCTTGCAATTCAAATGAGGATTTTAGCAAAAGTCAAATATATGAGCCTCTATCTCCAATTTCCCTGCCCATCACTCGGGCCATTCACTGGAATTCAACACGTCAATTCCACTAGTGCTTCGATAACAGAATAGGCCTGATTCATGAAGAATCAGGCACTCCCTATCGACTTGGTTTACAGCGGCAGCAGCGCTACCCTCTCCTGTGCTTCCAGCTTGGCAATCATGTCGTTCCATGCCTGTGGCTTCTCAGGCAGGACGGCATAATATCGCTTCAGGAAGTTCACAATCAGATCTGCAGGCAGTTCATCCACAGTGTCATCACCCGGCATAAAGCAGAAATCGAGCCCGCTCACCGCTTCGCCATCGTTGTTCCAGGATGGATGGACATACGTGAGATCCGTGCGTTTATAGCCAAGATGCGACAGCACCTCACGACGAACAAACGGATCCATCGGCTTCACCCCGCCAAATGCATAGTCCAGCACCTGGTAGGGATCGTAAATCTCGGCAAACATGCCGAACAGCTCTTTACCGTTCGCTGCTGCCAGTTGGTTCAGATCCTTCAGGCGATGCAGCGCCAGAAATCGGCCGATGCCAAGCCCTTCGCGTCCGATGATGGTGAAATCAGTCATCGCCACATTCCAGTCCTCGTAATAACGATACTCCGTCGTACCGACCACCTCTTCTTCATGCAGGGCAACAAATACCCGAATACCCGGATCTTCCAGCGGTTCCTTCCATAGACTGAACTCCAGCACTTCTTCCGGAGGAAAGACTTCCTTCATCAGATTGTGCATTTTGCGAAACAAGGGATCATTAATACTCGTTATGCGAATATATTCCACTTCGTAAAACCTCCTTATATATGAAGTTGTTTATTTAACGTTCGGGAGAATGATGGTGCAATTGACACGTCATCATCCTCTAAACGGGTTCTTCCATTCCATCAGAGCACCGTAATTGCAGGACTCCGCATCCTCCAGATATTCGGCAGCCACTCCGATAGGCGTTCTGCCGCAGCGCAGCAGGAACGTAATCACCGGATCTTTCAGATCCCCCTGGACTACCGCGTCCAGACACTCCGCAGCTGACATCTCATCGGCATGCCGATGATATCCCGGCATCCGTCCACCGCCAAGCAGCCGGTCCAGTCCCTGTTCGACCGTCACATGATACAGCGACTGGATCAGCCACTTGCCAAGGCCAAGCTTACGGAAGCGTGGCCTGACGCAAATATCGGCGATGTAAAGCGTATTTCCCTCCGGCTTATGCGTCCGAATATATCCGTTATCCGTTGTGTCCGCCCAAGAATGAGCGGGCTGCAGCGGATCGTAATCCACGATGAGCGAAGTGATCGACCCGGCGAGCACGCCGTCTACTTCAACACATAGCGCACCTTCTGGAAACAAAGTGACATGCTGCATTAGCTGTTCCTTGTTCCACCATTGCTCCGGCGGATACGGGGGCGGGAACGTCTCGGATTGGATAACGATCAGCTCGTCAAAGTCTGCTTCCGTGTAACTTCGAACGACAACCGGCACCGGCCGGTTGTCGTCAAATACATATAACCATTGCTGAAACCGGGCCATTTCCTCTGCACCGCCTCTGTCCTATTTTTCAAGCTATGAGAAACCGGGCTTCACTCCCAATCTGGATACAGATCGGTGCGGCGGTCACGCCAAGTCGTTACAGAGCCTTTCTCCCGCACTTGATACAGTAAATCCAGATCGAGATCCGCGGTAATGAGCATATCATGGTTCAGCTCGCCCTCAGCCAGCAGACCTTGGGGCGGGAACGGAATGTCGTTCGGCGTAATGATAGCCGCCTGTCCGAAGTTCGCGCGCATCAGATCCACGGTGGGCAGCGAGCCTACCGTACCGGTCAGCACCACGTAGACTTGATTCTCAATGGCGCGAGCATGGCTCGTGTACCGCACACGATGGAACCCATGTCGGTCATCCGTGCAGGATGGACAGAAAATGACGTCAGCCCCTTTGGCCTTGGCCATCCGTACAATCTCAGGGAATTCAATGTCATAACAGGTCAGCATCGCAATGGTGCCTTTGTCTGTCTCAAACACTTCAAGCCCCTCGCCTGCCCCCATATTCCATCCGGAGATCTCCGAAGGCGTAATATGGATCTTGGCCTGCTCCGCGATGCGGCCGTCCGGATAAAACAGATGCGCCACATTGTACAGCTTCCCTTCACGACGAATGGCGTGGGTTCCCCCAATGATATGAATGTTATATTGCTTCGCAAAGCCTTGGAACAGCTCACGGTATCGGTCTGTGAAATCCGGAAGATCATGGATCGTTAATGCTTTGCCCTGATCGTCCCCGATGGACATCAGCTGTGTTGTGAAAAATTCCGGAAACAGCACAAAATCGGCTTCAAATTCCTCCGCCGTCCGAATGTAATGCTCCGACTGATGGGCAAAATCGTCAAAGGATTGAATGGTGTGCAGATGATATTGCACGGCAGAAACGCGAAATTTCATGCTTTTCCTCCTTATAAATGGTTAGATGCCTTCATTATATCGGATTCCGGGCTCCGAGAACATGAGAACATCAAGTCGGCCCCTTCTGGAAACCCTAGTTATGACGGGAACGTCCGAAAACACGCCGAAACGGTTATCCAAGGCGTCACCTGTATCAAATAAAGTTCGATTTTATGAAAAAATACGCATCATTCATACCCACACTTAACAATTGTCCTGTATACTGTCGTATGTAAGCCCTTGGTCACACTATGAATCTCAGCCCTTACAAGCATACACGGCAGTCATGAACTGGCCCTATGGCAAGCTGCCAGCTTACAAAATTATAATGTGAGGTGTTCTGTTCACAATGATTACTCGTTCGATGGATTGGCTTCAGCAACATGACCACCTTATCTTCCGCTGGTTAAACCGCAAGATCAGCAACAAAACGGTGGATTCGATGCTCGCGCTGGTCACCCATATGGGGGGTGCTATCTTTACCATTGTGCTAACACTTTCGATAGCGTTTTTTGCACCGGAGCCGTGGAATACGATGGGATGGCAGAGCTTTATTGCACTGTCCCTCAGCTTTCTGGTTACGGCCCTCATCAAAAGAAAGATGCGGCGCATCAGGCCTTACCTGGCTTTAGAGCAAGTACGGTTTGAGAAAAAACCGATGAAGGATCATTCGTTTCCTTCGGGACACTCCACGGCCATATTTTCTATTGTTACCCCTTTTCTATTCATAACACCGTGGCTGTCATTACTCTTGATCCTGCTGGCGCTTACGGTCAGCCTGTCACGCATTTATCTCGGCTTTCATTATCCTTCGGATTGCCTTGCCGGCTGTTTTGTCGGAACCACTTCGGCTCTGCTCATCGTACTCAGTTAAAAGAAACCATGCATTCCCAACTGGCCACTGCGGCGGCCCATGATGGAAGGCGTGGTTTTTTTGTGTTGTCCATAGGCAGTACCCGTTATCAAGTAAGCATTCCTCGTCCCCATCATTCTAAGACTCCAAGGCAGAACTTATCGCTCGCTTCCCATGCGCTTTCACTACAAATCCTTAGAAACTCTAAAATAAATTGAACCATTCCAGCTGGTAAATCGTACTAACTAATACATCATAATAAGGAGGTATTTATTCATTGAAGAAAAGACTATCACGGATGCTCGTTACCCTATTCGCCGTCACACTGGTTCTTCCAGCCGGGGTCATGGCAGCAGATAACAGCCAGGTTACCGCCGCTGTCCAGGGCCTGGAGAAAACCGCCGCAGAAAAAGCAAAGCTGCTCACAGAGACTTATGGAACCACAAGCGTCCAATATGCCCTTATCGATAACGGCAATATTACCGTGTCCGGGCAAGCAGGCGTGAACGATATCGAAGGAAAGATTCCGCTGACCCAGGATACGATGTATGGCATCGGCTCCACGAGTAAAATGTTTACCGCCGCTTCGGTGATGAAATTGGTGGATGACGGGAAAATCAATCTGGATACGCCTCTCGTTCAGTACATACCCGAATTCACAATGAAAGACGAGCGCTACAAAAAAATTACGCCGCGCATGCTACTTAACCATTCCTCCGGACTGCAGGGCTCGAGCCTGAACAATGCATTTCTGTTCGAGGATAACGATGCTCATGCGCATGACATATTATTGAAGCAATTATCCACCCAAAACCTGAAAGCAGATCCGGGCGCATACTCCGTTTATTGTAATGACGGTTTTACGCTGGCTGAAATTCTGGTGGAAAAAATCAGCGGCAAAAGCTTTACCTCATTCATTCACGAAAATTTCACCGAGCCTTTGGATTTGGATCATACCAAGACATCCCAGGATGAATTGAATTTGAAACAAATGGCTGGACTTTATTATCCTACTCATCAGGGACAGCTTCCTAACGAAACAATTAACGTCATAGGTACCGGCGGCATCTATTCCACGGCTGAGGATCTCGTTCAATTCGCACAGATCTTCACGGGCGAAGCGGAAGGCATTCTCACCGACAAGTCCATCAAGGCCATGGAACAAGAAGAGTATAAAAAAGGCCTGTGGCCGGCCGACGCCGACAATTCGTTTGATTACGGACTGGGCTGGGACAGCGTCAGACTGTTCCCGTTCAACCAATATGATATGAAAGCCGTGACCAAAGGTGGGGACACCATTCTGTATCACGCCTCTCTCGTTGTCCTTCCAGAGCAAAACATGGCTGCTGCTGTGTTATCCTCGGGCGGTTCCAGCTCCACAAACCAACTGATGGCGAGCGAAATGTTGCTGCACGCACTGAAGGAGAAGGGCACCATTAAGGAATTCAAGCCGGAAAAATCATTCGGCAAACCCGTCAAGGCGGATATGCCTGACGACATCACCAAATACGCCGGATACTATGGCGTGACTAATCAACAGATGAAAGCCGACATCAAGGATGGCGAACTGTCGATCTCCGTACCTATGGTTCCGGATTATCCGGCAGAGAAATATGTGTACACTGCGGATGGAACATTTGTCAGCGCGGATGGCAGTACGAAGGTCAGCTTCGTAACCGAGAAAAATGACGGGATCTACTTATGGGTAAGGCAATATGTATCCATTCCTGGACTCGGACAGCTTGCCATCTCGCAGTATTCCGCCGAGAAGATGGAAGCGAACCCGCTGTCCAAGGAAACCGCTGCCGCTTGGGCTAAGCGGGAAGGTCAAACCTTCTATCCGTTAAATGAGAAATTCACGTCGCTGATGTACTTCATTATGAAGCCGTCCGTAGAGATCAGCAGCAAGAGTGGTTTGGAAGGTTATATGATCGATAAGAAAATCATCGACCCGGATACCGCAGTAAGCGAGCATCGAGTTCCGGCTATTGGAAGCCGGGATACGTCTGAATTCCGTTTCTATAAGGAAAAAGGCGTGGAGTATCTCGAAGCTGCCGGATCGCTCTTTGTGAGCGAGAAAGACGTTAAGCCCCTTTACAAAGGAAAAAAATCAACCGTTACCCTGCAAGCCGATGGATATGCCAAATGGTACACCGTCTCTGATGCCGTTGCAGGCAAAACGATGACAGTGACGCTGCCGGCACAAGGCGCATTCGCCGTATATGACGAGCAAGGTGCCGTTGTGAACTACACCGTTGCCAGCGGTTCTAACGAAGTGAAGCTCCCTGCCAATGGAACCGTCGTATTTGCCGGTACCCCGGGCTCGGCGTTCGGTATCACCCTGAAATAAACACAAAAGCAAGCAACCCGATCAGCCGATAGGCTTACATAGGGTTGCTTGCTTTTTTACTGTCATGGGGCGCAGTGAACCTCACAGCCTGTCCATTATCTTTCAGTAAAGACAGCGAGATTGTGAAGCGAAGAATTCAAGCCCTCTTCGTGATCTTCCTGCCGTATGCCCTCAGGAACGTTCTCGCAAACAATCGTCACCTCCGTGCCTTCCGCGAGTGCGGTCAACGTCCATGTCATAGTCATCGAGCCCCCGTAAGCGGGGTCATCCGACTCGAATTCAAAACACTGCACGTATTTTTTTATTGGGCACCAGCGCCAGGAAAGTACCTTGGACGATATCCGTGCCTTCCGATGATTTGCCAAGGTTCACGTGGTCCGATCCGATATAGTTGAGTACCATTCGATAACTCCCGCCTTCACGTGCATCAAAGCTGTCAATCTGACCTGACATCCCCTCCGGCGGAAGCCACGATACCCAAGCCCTGGGGTCCGTGAACGCCTGATAAATGGTTTCGGGCGATGCTTTAATCAACCTTGAAGCAGAATCCGTTCTCTTCTTGATAGACGAATCGGTCATGAGGTTAACCTCCTTATTAGCGTCTTCACATCTCATCTCCATTAAGTTTATAACATCTGACCCCGGTCCATTTCTTCTCATTTGCTCAAAGTGCGGCCTACGCCCACACGAAAAAGCAAGCCGAACCCCGATAGCCGCAGGCTTAGATAGGGGAGGCTTGCTTTTTCTTCTCCAGCCGAGGGGCGAAGCCTCGGCTGCTCACACACAGGGCTGGCCCACCAGGCGTCCCCGCAGGGGTGCCTTCCGGGGGGGCCTTACGCCCATACGAAAAAGCAAGCCGAACCCGATAGCCGCAGGCTTAGATAGGGGAGGCTTGCTTTTTCTCTTCCGGCCGAGGGGCGAAGCCTCGGCTGCTCACACACAGGGCTGGCCCACCAGGCGTCCCCGCAGGGGTGCCTTCCGAGGGGGCCACGCCCGTACGAAAAAGCAAGCCGAACCCCGATAGCCGTAGGCTTAGATAGGGGAGGCTTGCTTTTTCTGCTCCAGCCGAGGGGCGAAGCCTCGGCCACCAACGGGCGCTGTTAAGGCCACGAGGGCGTCCCCGCTAGGGGAGCCCGAGATTGGCCGGGCCCAAGCTCGAGCCCCTCTCAGATCCTCACATCAGCACCGAACACCAAAGTTCCGGGTGTCCAGAGGGCAGCGCCCTTGGGACCCTCCCTGGCAGGGAGGGTTTGGGTGGGTGGAATCCCCCCCCTACTTAACAAACCCCAGCAGCATCTCACGGATCAGCTTCGCAGCTACGATCTGGGTCTGCTCGGACGGATCATAGATGGGTGCCACTTCCACGAGATCGCAGCCGACAACGTTCACGCCGGAGTTTGCAATCAGATGCACGGCTTCCAACAGCTCTTTCGATGTGATGCCGCCCGCCTCTGCCGTTCCGGTGCCCGGTGCGGCCGATGGATCCAGCACATCGATATCGATGGTCACGTAGACCGGACGGTTGCCCATGGAAGGCAAAGCTTCCTTAAGGGGCGCAGCCACCTCGAACGGGTAGAAGTTGATGTTCTCGCGTCCGTATTGGAACTCCTCACGGGAGCCGGAACGGATGCCGAACTGATAGATGTTCTTCCCGCCCATGATGCCTGCCGCCTTGCGGACCGGTGTGGAGTGGGACAGTGGCTCTCCCTCATAATGCTCACGAAGGTCGGCATGCGCATCGATATGAATCAGAATGAGATCAGGGTACTTCTCGTACACCTTCTGAATGATCGGCCAAGATACGAGATGCTCCCCGCCGAGTCCGATCGGGAACTTCCCGTCATCCAGCAGTTTGCCTACATAGTCGCCAATCACTTCAAGGCTGCGGCCTGCGTTGCCGAAAGGCAGCATCAGGTCGCCTGCATCGAAATAGGTCATATCTTCAATGCTTTTATCCAAGTAAGGGCTGTATTCCTCCAGACCAACGGACGCCTGGCGAATACGGGCAGGACCAAAACGGGAGCCGGGACGGTAGCTAACCGTAAAATCCATCGGCATACCGTAAATAACGGCCTTGGACCCTTCATAATCCTCGGAGCTCAGAATAAACACGTTGCCGGAGTAACCTTGATCCAGTTTCATCAGTTTATACGGCCTCCTTATTTCACCAAGTCTTCAACGAATTTCGGCAGCACGAATGCAGCTTTGTGCAGACGAGGGGAATAGTATTTCGTATCCATCTCATCAATGGTGGACTCGTCCACTTCAAGCGGATCGTACGTTTTGTCTGCCCATCGTAAAGGTCCACAGACCGCTCGGATAGGTTGGAATGTTCGCTCCATACACGCGCACGATCGGGAAGATTTCCTTCACGTCTCGGTTAACCTGCTGAATCAGGTCCGCCTTGAACCAAGGGTTGTCCGTTTGCGCTACGAAAATACCGTCTTCCTTCAGCGCCTCGTAGATTCCTTGATAGAATCCGCGCTCAAACAACGGAGCAGCCGGGCCCACAGGCTCTGTGGAATCTACCATAATAACGTCATATTCGTTCTTATGCTCAATAATGTGCATATATCCATCGTTAACCAGCACTTCAACCTTCGGATCGTCCAGCTTGCCGGCAATCTCGGGGAGGTACTGCTTCGAGTATTCAATGACTTTTCCATCGATTTCAACAAGTACAGCTTTCTCTACGCCCGGGTGCTTGATCACTTCGCGAATGACACCGCCGTCTCCGCCGCCGACAACAAGAACCTTCTTCGGATTTGGATGCGTGTTCAGTGCGGGGTGAGCGACCATCTCATGATAGACGAATTCGTCCTTGATCGTAGTCATGACCATGCCGTCCAGGACGAGCATGCGTCCAAATTCCTCGGTATCGATCATATCCAGTTGTTGAAACTCCGTCTTCTCATGTACAAACGTTTCCCGTATTTTCGCCGTAATGCCGAAAGTCGGCGTTTGTTTCTCCGTGTACCATAATTCCATCGTCTCTACCTTCTTTCCGCTAGAATAATGTTCAGCCGTCCAGATCCAAGCCGTAAAACTTTATTCGGGGCAGATGCCTTTTGCTTACAGTTTCACACTCTTTCTATTGTACCAAACAAATTAGATTATATTAAATCAAGCCCAAATTGCAACCAAAAGTTCCTGAGCATTAAAATCAAGACCATATCCTGGTCGTGTCACATGAATATCCTGCCCTTTCCAGTCCCATACTGTATAGAAAAGGAAGACGGCCAAGGAGAATGTAAACTCATCTTTTCAACCTTGGCATCCTCTGCTCTCAAACCTTACAAAAAGGACTGGAAGGACGACCCCCCATGCCGGGACCAAAAAAATCACCCAAGCGCAAACGTCGTTTCGTCCGGCTTGCTACATTTCTGTTTGTGCTCCTTGGCCTATCCATCATCGCCGGCGGCATTCTGCTCGCCTATTTATTTATAACGCCGCTGCCCGTCGCGGAAACATCCCGCTACTCGCGTCTGCTCGACAGTCAGGGAGATTTGATCGCCACCTTCTCTACTACGGGACACACATCCGAGCAGGTAAACCTGGCTGATATATCTCCCCTTCTGGTCCAGGCAACTTTGGCGGTAGAGGACCGGAAGTTCTACAATCATCCGGGGTTTGATGTTAAAGGCATGGCCCGGGCCGTCCTGGTGAACCTGCAGCATATGGATCGCAAACAGGGAGCAAGCACATTAACCCAACAGCTCGCACGAAACTTATACCTATCTCATGAGAAAACATGGACACGCAAACTCAAGGAGGCCAAATTCACCGCCCAGCTTGAGATGAAATATACCAAAGATGAGATACTCGAAATGTACCTGAACGAGATTTATTACGGCCACGGTGCTTATGGGATCGAGTCGGCGTCACAGCTGTACTTTGGCAAATCTGCAAAAAAACTGACCTTGGCCGAAAGCGCCCTGCTTGCCGGTATTCCAAAAGGGCCCACGTATTACTCACCCTACAATCATATGGACAATGCAGTCAAAAGACAGCATATCGTCCTGAACGCCATGGCGGAGACCGGATTTATTACGGAGACCGAAGCCGATAAATCAGCCACAGCCAAGCTCGCCTTGCTGCCCCAGGACCGACAGGAGAACAAGGTGATTGCTTCCTACTTTCGCGACTACGTCCGCGGTCTTGTCACCAAGCAGCTCAACATGACGGAGAAGCAGCTCGAACAAGGCGGTCTTAACATTTATACGACCCTGGATCCTCAGGCACAAAAGGCTGCGGAGGAGGCCGTAGCGGAGGGCATGGACAGCAAGAGCGAGCTGGAGACGGCACTCGTATCCATCGACCCGCGGACCGGCCATATCAAAGCCATGGTTGGCGGCAAGAACTATCGCGAGAATCAATACAACCATGCGCTGGCTAAAACAAGGCAGCCTGGATCGGCTTTTAAGCCAATCATGTATTTAACCGCCATTGCATCCAAAGAGATGACAAGCACCAGCGTGTTTAACAGCCAGCCGACCCTATTTCATTATGATAACAATCGCAAAACCTACCAGCCCAGCAACTTTGGCGATAAGTATCTAGGGGAAATTCCGATGCGGGAAGCCATCGCCGCTTCGGACAATATATATGCTGTGAACACCATCATGCAGATTGGACCGGACAAAGTCGCTGACATGGCGAAAAAAATGGGCATCACAAGCCCGCTGGAGCCTGTCCCTTCCCTTGCTCTGGGCACCTCGCCTGTCAGCCCTTTGGAGATGGCCTCCGCCTACGCTGTCATGGCTAATAACGGTACTCGGGTCTCACCGGTCGCCGTACTGAGCATTACCGATGCGGCTGGCCGCAGCTTATATACAGCTCCGGAAGCTGCGGGGGAACAAATTGTTGAGCCCTCGGCAGCTTATGTGATGACACGCATGATGGAGGGCGTATTCGAGACCGGAGGAACGGGTAACCGCGTCTCTACTCTAATGAAGCGACCGGTCGCCGGGAAGACGGGTACAACCGACTCCGATGCCTGGCTTGTCGGGTATACCCCGGAGCTGTCTACCGCGGTATGGGTTGGATATGACAAGGGACGGGAAATCAGCAAAATTGACGGACGGCGGGCAGCCCCTATTTTTGCGCAGTATACGGAGACCGCACTGGAGAACGTGCCGCCCAAGATTTTTCCGATCCCGGATGACGTCATCAGCGCGTATATCGATCCGACGACAGGCAAGCTTGCAGGCTCTGATTGTCCCGATAAAATTCTGGAGGTATTCGTGAAGGGTACGGAGCCTACCGAATATTGTGGAGAGCACGGCAGTGGAGAGGCCCCGAAGAAAGCCAACCCTGCAGATGCTGCCGAGAAACAGGAGGAACGTTCCTGGTGGCAGGATTTTAAACGATGGTGGGTTGAGTAACACCAGAAACAACGCCATGCCCCAAAAAAACAGCAGGCTCTATCCCGGTAATCCCGAGAGAAAAGCCTGCTGTTTTTCATTTATTGCATATGTAAATACAACCCGTTAAAAGCCCGTGATATATCCGATCATGGAGTTGCCCAGTATGACGATCACGAGCATCACTGCGACATAAACCAGCAGAATCGCGTACAGTGGATCCAAACCGCCAACCATTCTTCTCTTATAGCTAGTCATGACCAATAGCGGTACGGTCATCAGGGTGCTAATGAAGGAAAGAAGGATGATCACCTTCGATATATCTCCATTCAGGAACAGGAACAGTAGGCTGACAACATAGAGCATAAGGAATAGTGTCAGCAAAGTGCCGAACCTGGCCATCACTTCCTTGAGCTTCACGGCCGGGTTAAACGACAGCTTGACCGCAGCGTAAGTAAAAACATTCAACAGGAACATAAATAATGCGATCCAAATGACAGGCTTAACGACAAGCTCGGCAAATGCCCCCGCAGGCAAACCCTGCAGTTCATGGTGAAGCGTTGCATATATCGTGAGCGGAAGCAGCAGAACATACAGCAGCATGGATACCATCGCGTTTAAGAACTGACTACTGTCTGTGGCGACAGCCGCGCTGAACGGATGTTTGATCCCCTTGAGAAAGTATTCCCCATAGAGCTGTCCATACAATTTCAAGCTGGTCCAATAAGGATTCGGTTCCTACTTCTGCCTCTTCCCCATGCTGCCGACCTGCCGTTTGAAATGGAATATCGGGCGGGGTATACACCGGCAGTGCGGGCTCTCCTTGGTTCGTCTGAGGTCTATCCCCTTTGCTGCTTACGCTTGTTCTATTGATACTGTATACTTCCGATGCCGCCGCTTGCTCTTTCATGGCAACAAAAACGGGTGACTCCTCGATAATCAGCCTTGCCCCACACTTCTTGCAATACTTCCCCTCTCCCGTTTCATATCGACATATTGGACAAGTCATACTCCTGCCTCCCCTGTTTATACACATCCGCAAATAGAAGGATAGGTATTCGATTATGTACGCATTCGAGTCGAAACGATGGCCCGGCCCGTGTAAGATGTGATGAGTTTATGTAGCGCTGGGCCGCAGGTTAACTTCTTGTGTGAATTTACATCTTTTTGCTAATAGTATAAGTTGGCCTGTAATGAAATGGAAGGATTTTCTGAAAAGAGGTGATGTACCTAACTGCTGCAGTTGTTCATACTATAGAGCTTGCAGATTTATTCTTAGACTGTGAAGCACTCGTGAACAATCAAACATTTGTTTGAATATAGTGTGGAAATCGGGTATATTATGATTAACAATCAAATAAACGTTTGAATATATAAAGTAAAGAGCACTTATTGCTCCTCATTCAAGGAGGTTGTTTTTTATGAATGCCCGAACCATGAACGAAGAAGTCTCTCTTGAGCTGTGCGAAATAGAATGTCCTTCCACTGAAAGGGTTGCCTTGTTAAAAGACACGATCTCTGACGATGACATGAGCGGCATGGCGGAGATCTTCAAGGCCTTGGCAGACCCCACACGAGTTAAAGTGGCCTATATGCTGGATCGAGGTGGCGAGCTATGTGTCTGCGATGTGGCTGAGGTGCTTGGAAGCTCTACGGCAACAGCCTCCCATCATCTGCGCACGCTGAAGAACAAAGATATCGCCAAGTCCCGCAAAGCCGGGAAAAATGTATACTATTCCCTTAAAGACGATCATATCCGGACATTGCTTCATATGACGCTGGAGCATCAGAAGGAGAAGATGTAGATGAGCGCGAACCATCCTCAGCTTTCCAAATCATCTCCTGGCGCAAGTAACAGCCCACTTATTGAATATCGGGTTCAAGGCCTCTCTTGTCCCAACTGCACACGTGAGATGCAGGAAGAGATCCAGAAGCTGGACCACGGGGACAACGCCCGCCTGAGTTACAACAGCGGGAAGCTGATCCTCTCCCCCCATGTGGATCTATACCAGGTAGAGACGATTCTGAAAAGTGACGGCGCCCGTATCGTTCATGCCCCCCTGTCAGCCTCTTCGGATGCTGATGCGGACACTCATGACCCTTCATCCCATCAGCATCAACCGTCACATGAGCATGACCACGGTCATGCTCATGTGCAAAGTCATGGCGGCGATGGAAAAATGAAGTGGCTGCTAACCATCTCGGCTGTTTTTTATCTGCTGACCTTTATATTGGAAGGTAACGTTGCCGAGCCGGTTGTAATCGCATTGTATGCAGGTGCCATGATTCTGAGCGGATATACAACGTTCTTGCGCGGGCTGCGCAACCTGACCCGCTTCAAATTCAATATGGACACCCTGATGACCGTTGCACTCATTGGTGCTGTCATTATTGGGGAATGGCGGGAAGCCACGCTGGTTGCCATTCTGTTCGGCCTTAACGAGCTACTGGAAGGCTACGGCATGAATCGGGCCCGGCAATCGATGGAGGCGCTGCTGGCCGCGGCACCGAAGGAAGCCGAGCTGTGGAAAGACGGTCAGGCCAAGCTGGTACCGATCACAAGCCTCTCTCCCGGTGATGTGGTCCGGGTAAGACCAGGCGAGAAAATTCCTTCCGACGGTGCCATATCCCAAGGAACCGGCGCTGTCAACGAGGCTGCCATTACGGGAGAATCCGTGCCTGTAACGAAACGGGAAGGCGATGCTGTCTACGGTGGCAGTGTAAGCACCGATGGTGTGCTTTACATCGCGATTTCGAAGGCCTACGAGGATTCTTCCCTTGCCAAGATCATGCATCTGGTACAGGAAGCGCAGGACAGCAAGACACCAACGGAGCTTTTTATTGATAAATTCGCTAAATATTATACGCCCGCCATCATGTTGATTGCGTTGGCCGTGACGCTGATTCCACCCTTATTGCTGAATCAGCCCTGGATGACCTGGATCTACCAGGGTCTGTCCATTCTGATCGTGGGGTGTCCTTGTTCACTCGTGCTTTCCTCACCCATTGCACTTGTCAGCGGTATGACCCGTGCAGCACGCAACGGTATCCTGATCAAAGGCGGGGTCCATCTTGAGCAGCTTGGCCGGCTGGAAGCCATCGCTTTTGACAAGACAGGAACGCTGACCAAGGGTGAGCCGGCGGTCTATGCGGAAACGGTATACGATGAGAATAAATTCTATGGTGTTATCGGCGCACTGGAGCAGTCCTCTCTCCATCCGCTAGCCAAGGCCGTCATGAAACATCTGGAGATCAAGCAGCCGCAGTGCATGTTTAATGAACCTCAGCAGATTACAATTTTGCCGGGCGAAGGGATTCGGGCTGAAATCGGCGGCAACTTATTCTGGGTTGGCAGCGAGGACGTGCTGAGACATGTTCAGGGACAGCAAGAACATATCCGCGCCGTGGAGGAAGACATCCGCCGATTGAAGAGCCAAGGCTACACCATCGTTGCAGCCGTAAGCGAGGAGCGCGTATTAGGTCAATTCGGACTCGCCGATGAGATCAGGCCGGAGACTGCGACTGTCGTTCGCAAGCTTCACGAGGCCGGTATCACCGATACGGTCATGCTGACAGGCGACCATGAGCAGTCCGCACAAACCATTGCGAAGCAGTCCGGGGTTACCCGTGTATTCGCAAGCCTGCTGCCTGAACAAAAGGTTGCCAAGGTCAGGGAGCTTTCTTCCCGTAAAAAAACCGGCATGGTCGGTGATGGCATTAACGATGCCCCTGCGCTGGCGGCGGCCGATCTTGGCATCGCGATGGGCAAAGGAACCGACAGTGCCATTGAAACCGCCGACGTGGTGCTGATGCAGGATCACCTTGGGAAGCTGCCCGGGGCCATCAAAACGGCTAGACGGGTTAATCAGATTATTAAGTGGAATATCGGGCTCTCCCTGTCGCTGAAAGCCATCGCACTGCTGCTCACGATCCCGGGATGGCTGACACTTTGGATTGCGATTATCTCGGACATGGGAGCAACCATTATCGTTACCTTGCTGGGTCTCACCATCCTGCTGGGCAAGGATAAGGAGTTAAAGTCAGGATATTAATAATACCGGAGCTGTATCCCTTGTGGAGCAGCTCCGGTTTTTGTTTTTTCTATCTCTCATTTTTTACATGAACTCGTGATTTAGAGAAACATTTTCCATTAGCCAGACGTTTAAATAGATGGGAGTGATAACCACCAAGGAGGAATTTCATGAAAACCGTTCAATTCATTAAATTAGCAGGCACCGCATCCTTAGCACTTTCATTAATGTTCACGTCTTCATCCCTCATAACCGTACCTGCCCATGCAGCAGAAGCCTCAACATCACAGAGCAAAGCCTGGGGCGCTCTGGATGTGAAGCATAAACCATATACAAATAAGGGCGTATTGTTTATACCGCTGAAGGAAGTTTCTGAACAGTTGCATCTGCAGCTTACGATTCCAGGGAAAAACGAGCTGTATATCAACAGTCCGAAACAATCTGTTCGCATTACAGTTGGACAGTCACGCGCAGTCAATGCCAAGGGCACCGTTCTGAAGCTTGAAGCTGCACCAGTGGTAAAAAAAGGCGTGACCTACGTTCCAGCCAGTCTCATTACCAAGGGTTTCAGCATTCCCCTCAAGTATGACAGTAAATCCGGGCTAACGACGACCTTTGGCTCACAGGGAGGCTATGCCTATACTGCTGTTGGCAATGTCCTGTTCTGGGCCAACCGCGATTATGGGACACTGTTGATGGGTAAAGCCGGAACCACGCCTGTCCAAGTCGGCCGTTTACCGGCTGAGAATCTTGAACTTCTGAGCATAAGCGCACATCGAATCAACAGCAGCACCTACGTTGCCGATATTACGAACGATTACGGCGAGCCGCACATTCATCAAGAGAGATACCGTGTGCTTATTCAAGACAACAAAATTCTCAAGCATTCCAAAACCAGCCACTCCAATTTTGCCGGGATCAATTACAGCAGAGACCAACTCAGCTACAAAGGCAACATCGCGATGATGAATGGCAGTAAGCTGGAGCTGGTACATCCAACGGGCAAAACGGTCAAGACCTACAATCTCGCTGAGCTTACAGGCGTGGATGACCAATTTATAATCGAGGTCATTGAGGGAGACTTCCTGCTCGTCCGTCCGTATAAACAAGCTACACTGTACGTCGTACATCCTGCCGGCAGCACAGCGGAGCTGGTCTATCCTGAACTTCTGGATGCCGATAGCAAGGACATGATTGAAGAGTATCCATCCAATGAAGTCGGCTATTTCGGTGACGGGCTGACTTATAAAGGATATGCCAATGGTAAGCTGAGTTTCGATTTCAAAAACCCTTTCTTGGGGAAAACCGCGAAGCACACCTACACACTGCCTTTTTAAAAAAAACAGAAAACCGGCAGGATTCGTTATGAATCCTGCCGGTTCTTTATTATGTCAGGCTTATCATATAACTTGCCGATTTCATGATTCCGTTGTCTGAAGAGCATCCTTGAACTACGTCCGGTGAAGCATTCCACCATTCTTCGTTGCGTGAGATCAACAGTTCACGCAGCGCCTTCTTCTCTACATCACCCAGGCCATCCAGATTGATTTTGCGTTTCATGGCCGCATCCATTTTATTGACATGATCCGCGAGGATCTTCCAGCCTCGGCGGGCCTCATGGTCTATCCACATCTCGCAGGCAGTCATGCCTGCATAATGCTGACCTTCCACAGTACGGTCTACAGCCACCCACACGATCCACACCTGGCGTCCATTGGGAACGTCATCGCGATTCATGCTGAAACGAATTCCCTTCTCCACCTTGCTCTTGGCATGCATCGCTCCAATATCCACTCGAGCCTCACCATTGTCGATGATGACAGGAGACAAACTATTCAGATCGATGGAGCCTGATCCAAACCCCTTATGCTTACTCTTGCTATTAATAATATTCAAAGCAATCTGCTTCTTGGCACCCTGCTTCTGATCTTCATTCTCCACTGCTGCCGACCTCCTATATTCAGAGCCGATCCTTACGTGACGGCTGCCAAATTTGATAACCATGTCCCAATAATTTTATTTTAACTAATAATCCCCCAAAAGCAAACATATACATGCACTAGATGCTTGTCAACGGGAGGTTGTTCGATATGGTCCCACCACGTGCCAAAGTCTTTCTATCATCCTTGCTCGCCCTTGGATTGCTTGCAGGATCGATGCCGATATTTCTGAATCCAGGGTCCTCAGCGTCCGCCCTTGCCCCAAATGCGGGCAAGCCCTCGGTCTCCGCCGTGGAGAAGTCCCCTCTCTCGCCGCCTAAGGTGCAGCCTGATGTTCCCGCTCCGGCGCTGAGCGACCGTTTAGTGGAATATCACATGGATGTTCGGTACGAGCCTGAAGAGAACAAGCTTAAGGGCAAACAGACACTCACTTGGACCCATCCAGGCAAAAAAAGCGTAAACGAGCTGTACTTTCATTTGTATCCCAATGCATTTTCATCCAACGAAACAACGTTCATGAAGGAATCGGGCGGCAGATTGCGTTCCGATCCTATGCCTGATGACGGATACGGCTCCATGACCATTACCAGCGTGAAAACAACCGAAGGCCTGGCATTGACGCATCGCCTTCAATTCGTTCAACCGGATGACGGCAATATCAAGGATCACAGCCTTGTCAAACTAAGATTGCCAAAACCCATAAAAAGTGGGGAAAGCATCACCATCCATATGGAGTTTGAAGTCGAGCTTCCCAAAATATTTGCGCGCATGGGCACCACCGAGAATTTTATTATGGCTGGCCAATGGTTCCCTAAAATTTCAGTCTATGAGCCGGCAGGTCTTCGTGGAAGAACGGATGAGGGATGGAACCTCCATCAATATCACGGCAACTCCGAGTTCTATTCCAACTTCGGCATCTACAGCGTTCGAATCCGGGTTCCCGAAAATTATATTGTTGCCGCTACCGGATTCCCGACGAAGCCCGCACAGAAGACGAATGGCGAGAAGGTTTATCAATTCTATGCGGACGATGTCCATGATTTTGCCTGGTCAGCATCACCGAACTTTGTCACGGCAGAAGAAGCCTTCTCTGCGCCAGGTGTACCGGGTGTCCGCATCAAGCTGTATCTCGATCCTGTGCATAAAGACTTAAAGGACCGATACTTCGATGCTGCCAAATCCGCACTTGCTTCGTTTGGTAAATGGTATGGATCCTATCCATACTCCACGTTGTCCATCGTGGTGCCGCCTGAATCGGGCAACGGTGCCGGCGGCATGGAGTATCCGACGCTGGTAACTGCCTTCGGTGCCAGAAATGATTCACCGGGGTACGAGCTGGAACGAACCGTCATCCATGAGATCGCCCATCAATATTTTTACGGGATTATTGCGAATAACGAGTTTGAGGAAGCCTGGCTGGACGAGGCCTTTGCGACCTATGCTGAAGAGAGAGTGATGGAGAAGGAATACGGTATTACCTCCAACACCGCAGCTCAAGGAGCGTCGATTACCTCACCTGCACCGCTGAAAATGGATTCCTGGAAATACAGCTCCCACGAAAACTATGCACTGAACGTTTACACGAGAGGGAAACTTGTACTGCAAGGCATAGAACGGCAGGTCGGTCCGCGGATGATGGAGAAGATTCTGAACACCTATGTCCCAGAAATACCGTTTCAAGCACCCCACCACGTCCGACTTCCAGAAGGTTGTTGAACAAGTAAGCAAAACCTCCTGGCAGTCTTATTTTGACCAGTATGTATATGGAAACCAAATGGCGGACGTCGCAATCGATCTGATCAAAACCAAAAATAAAGGGACGCAGGACAATCCAGAGTATGAATCTACGGTCAAGATTACAAGCAAAGACGGAGATGTTACCGATGTCCCGATCATATTTGCGTTCGAGGACGGCAAGACCGTGGAGCGAACCTGGAGTGGCAAGGACGGTAAAGTCACTTACACTCTGGACTACACCTCGCCGCTATCCTGGGCGATGGTTGACCCGAAATACTCTATGGTTCTTGAGAACAAACATATCAATAATTATATGAAGGCAGGAATGGATCCGAAAGTGGTGACACGCTGGAATCTCAGCATTACCAAACTCGTGGAGACGCTGTTCGGCAGCCTGTCATGGTGAGGGGTGAGCACATGAAAACTTATGCAGGCCAAGGGTGGACCAGTGTTAAAGACCAATTATACGTCTCTATTCTGCTCTTCTTATACCGTTTGCTGTGGGGATATTGCCTGTACCGACTTGTAAAATCAGCCGTCGTTCCCCTTCTGATGCGGTATCCAGACTCTGCACCTAACGAACTGAGCCGGCTATTGTTCTTCTACGAGGGAGAGATGAGCCTGACGTTAAGCAATACGGTCCATACCTACGGATGGCTTCTGGCTGGATTGCTGCTCATCCGGATGGTGCTCACCCCGCTCATACGGGCAGGCATCTTCTATAACCTCCACCAGGAAGCCCAAGGTGAACGCGGCTTGTTCTTCTTCACGGGAATGCAGAAGCTGTGGAAACCCGTGACGATATTCTATCTGATCGAGTTGATCCTCACCTTTGCTCCCGGCTACTGGATTGTGCCCAAAATTCTCCCGATCCTGCTCAACGGCATCCAGGAGCCCGCTCTGCTGTTCCACGCGCTGCCCTATGCGGCAGGCTGGTTCCTGTACGCCTATCTGATTCGGATATCCCTGCTCTATATGCAGTTTGGCCGTATCGGTGATTCCGGTATGATCAGCTCTATTCTAACTCTCTTCAACAATCTGGGCACGGCAGTCCTCCTGTCCATAACCGTGGGCGGTGCCGCCGTTGTTATACTTCTGCTCCTTAGCTCTGCCTCACTCATCTGGGCAGGACTGATCGGTTTAATTATTCAGCAGGCCTCCTATTTTCTAAATGGACTTTTCCAAATTTGGGTAATTTCCTCCCAGTATCATCTGTGGAAATCATCATCCTCACAGCACTCCTAGAAGTTACATTTCGTTACAATAGTATGATCGACAGGCTCGCGAATAAACTGTAACCGGAAGCGACATGGATCTTAATCCCTGCCATTTTTACAGAAAATAGGATTTCATTTATCCTCCATATTACAAATTTCAGAGCGCGAAATTACAAAAAAAACCGTTCCAGCATGACTGGGACAGGTTTTTTTGTTTAAATATACACTTTCCTCGTTTGCCAAAATGTTAATACTCTGCTAAAATAACGAATATGTTAGTAACAACTTTGTCATCTTTACTGTAACTTTTGCTGGAACTATGTTATTTCGTTAATCATGTTGGAACGTCAGACGTCAATGAATGGGTTCATCAACATTTTAAGGAGCCGAATTCCCATATCGATTGGGAAGCGGGGGATCCGTTTTGGGTGAATTGATCTCGCAAGAGAGGGATCATAGGGGACCTTCAACCGAACCCTTAAGCTAACCTCGCAGGCATTGGAAGGAGCATTTCGTTTTGAAAAAGAAGTTAACGGCCGTTTCTCTCGGCCTGGCCCTCGCGCTCACATTAGGGACCGGAAGCGCTTTCGCCGATTCCAAATTAAATACCGCAATCAAACCAGCCATTGGTGTATCTTATAAAACAGGTGGAACCACAACAAATGGTTTTGACTGCTCCGGCTTCACCACCTATGTTTACAAGAAGCTTGGTCTCAGCCTGCCACGAACATCTACCGCTCAATACAAGGTAGGTACGGCAGTATCCAAGAGCAATTTGAAAGCTGGCGATCTCGTGTTCTTTAACACATCCGGTAAAGGTGTATCTCATGTGGGTATTTATGTTGGGGGTGGAAAGTTCGCTCATTCCTCATCTTCTCGCGGTGTCATTGTCAGTCCGCTAAGCCAAAGCTATTACGCACAGCGCTATGTGGGCGCTAAGCGAGTGATGAGTCAAAGCACGTACAAATCTGTAGCTGTAAACTACAACTAATTGGAACTTTATTGATTTATCCTTATAAGAGAGCCCTGGAGTTTTGAGATTGTGCCGATCTCACCCAGCGGCTTTTTTCTTTTGTTCACTGTGTATACCTCTATAACGTTTGGGACAACGAAAAAGTTCCCGCTTTTCAAAAAAAATATAAATTTTATTAATCCAGAAACAACTTCATCAGCATTATTGGCAGCCCTTCATAAAGATCCTTACCTTTTATATACCCTTCCCGGCCTTCATTAAACGCATATTGGAAAATAATTGATTATACCTGACACTTCGACAGCTGATGCTATTGAATAATAGCGAAAGTCATCAAGAAATAATTGCCAAGCTTGTTTGCTGTCTGATAGAATGGGTACAGTAACAACTTTGTCATTAATGTAAGTGCTTTAATACATAGATTACGATTGCCGAATTCCCATGGATATGGGAAGCGGGGGAACCATTTACGGGTGAATTGATCTTGCTGTCAAGGGATCATAGGGGACCTTCAACCGAACCCTCAAGCTAACCTCGCAGGCAGCGGAAGGAGCTCTTCATGCTGAAGAAGACGTTATCAGCGGCAGCCCTGAGTATTACGTTACTGTTCACTTCAGGCATTGGCAGCGTGTTTGCCGATAGTGCGCTGGACCAGGAAATTGATAAGGTATTGGGTACAAGATATAGTTATGGAGGTACAACCACGAGCGGATTTGACTGCTCCGGTTTTACCATGTATGTGTATGCCAAACTCGGCCTGAAGCTCCCGCATCAATCCGGCTCTCAATTCGATATGGGGACAAGCATAACCCGCAAAGATCTGCGGGCTGGCGATTTGGTGTTCTTCAATACAACGGGGAGCGGTATATCCCATGTTGGCATTTATGTAGGCGATGGCAAGTTCGCCCATGCTTCGTCGAATCGAGGTGTCGTCATCAACCGACTTGCTGAGGATTACTATGATCAGCGTTACGTCGGTGCCAAACGCATCATGAGTGATGATAAGTATGAACAATCGGCCGATACATCATCTTAGATGATAGAGGCTGACGATCCAGTGCACAGACCTACTGCCCGTTAAAGGAGAGCCCGCCTCTCTTTGACGGGCTTTTTCATGCAGCTCGCTCCCTTATATAAAGGGTACATGGATAATATACGAATGGAGGAAACTACCAATGGATGTTACCCCTATTTCATTTCGCGCCGTCATCATGCGTGAGGAACACGCTGAAGAAATATGCACCTGGTCCTATCCCCCCTCCTTACGATATCTATGGCTTCCTTCCTTGGGAGCAGATGAAAGGGCTCGAGGTGGAATTTGGCGATCCGATCATACGCCAGCAGCAATATATCTCGATTCTGGATGACCAGGATTCTCTGTGGGGGTTTGCCCAGCTGTTTCCCATACACGAAGTGACACGGATCGGGCTTGGCATGCGGCCTGATTGGTGCGGGCGTGGAATGGGTAAACGATTTATGCAGACCATAACGCAGGAGGCCAGGCGCAGGAGGCCTACGGATGAGATTGATCTGGAAGTAATGACCTGGAATGAGCGTGCGATCCGTGCTTATGAAGGGGCGGGATTTCGCATCACCGATACGTATGAGCGGCTTACTCCGCAGGGAAAAGGCATTTTCCACTGTATGGTGTATGAGCCTCCAGCAAATGAGGAATAGTAAGCTTGTCTATATGAAAAAGCACAAATTTGTGTATTTTTTATGAAGCCTCTTTGGATCGTTGCTTTTTTTGTCACAACTGGCTATGCTGTCTAGGGATGTTGGTTTATAATGGAGACAAGTGCAAAAGTGCAGTATACATAGAAGGGACGATATGACGATGCAAAAATGGATCATGAGCGGATTGTTCTTCGTCGCATGTGCGTTGGCTATCGCGCTGATGTTTACGCTCCCGGGTAAGGAACAGGTAGCCCAGGAAGAGAAGCCGACCATGCCGGAAGTGACTCTCGATGCTGCCGCAGCGGAAGCCACACTGAAAGCAAGCTGCATTAGCTGTCACGGTGACCAGCTTCAAGGCGGCGCTGGACCAGCTCTGAATCAGGTAGGCGGACATATGGATGCGGATGCCATCTTCAACGTTGTAACCAAAGGTCGTAAAGGAATGCCTTCCTTTAAAGATCAGCTGAAGCCTGAAGAAATCGCAAACATCGCGCTGTACCTTGCTGAGAAAAAATAAAATCAGCTTACACGCAAAACACGCTTGATATCCGGAGAACCTACCGGTGCAAGCGTGTTTTTACATTAATTGGGGCCTATGGCGATTCTAACATCCTCATTGTCTCCCGCTTCTATTACTCCGCCTTGCTGTCCTTGGAACGACTCTTCTCGTAGGCCTCGTTAAATTGCTGCGCTTCCTTAATATCCACAGCCGTAATGCCGCCGTCATCCCATGAAGTAAGACGCAGCGTAACAACTTTATAATCTATGGTGATGTAGGGGTGATGTCCGAAAGCTTCCGAAATAGCTGCCACTTCATCAACAAAAGCGATTCCCTTCATGAAGGAGGAAAAGGTATACTTTCGTACAATCCATCTCCCTTGCTCAAACTCCCAACCCTCAAGCTTTTCCAGATGAGCCTCTACTTCTTGCTGCGTATAAAGCATCTTTTATCTTCCTCCCCGAAAAAAACCTATCGTAAAGCAGACTGACACATTGTATTGGCATTCTGTCATCTATTCTATTCTGCCCAGTATCTGTTCATAACTGACGTGATTATACAAGAGCTACAAAGGCCAGTTCTTCTTCACCAATCAAAATATGTATTCGATGGTTGGTCTGGTCATGCATGACAACGCCGCTGCCCACGCTAATAACCGGTTCGGTACCCAAAGCGTAGAACAGATCCTCTGCCAGCGCCTCATGAACCTCCGTTTTCTCGGCCTCGCCCAGATTGTTCCATTCCTCCGCTTCCATTTCAAAGAAGACATAGCTGTCGGAAATTCTCCCAACTGCTTCCGTTAATTCTGCCAGAATTTCGCCGTAATCTCTTCCGTGCTTAACGCCCATCTCGATCACTCCTTTCCTTGCCGTACTTAGCCTCGTTTCCCTTCCTTCCATTATACCGGAAATTAACAACTAAAAAAAAAAGCCCGACCTGACGATAAATAGGATAACGCCCCACAAAAGGCGCCCGGTTCTCCATGAGAGCCGCTCTGACGAATGGATTCGTTATTTTATTTCTCACGGATGAGGTGTGGTATGGAAATTTCAACAATTATAGGCTTAATCATCGGTATCGTCGCGGTAGTGGTGGGCATGCTTCTGAAAGGCGCCTCCCTTCTCGCTCTGTATAATCCGGCAGCCTATCTAATCATTCTTGGCGGCACGGCAGCAACCTTATTCATCGGGTTTCCACTAGTCGAGCTGAAAAAGATTCCAAAGCTGGTCAAGATGACCTTTCTCAAACAGAATCTGATGGACAAAACGGACATGATCAAGCTGTTTATGGAATGGGCTTCGATCACACGCCGTGAAGGACTGCTCGCGCTGGAGACCAAGGTCGATGAGATTGATGACACCTTCCTGCGTAACGGTATGCGTATGATCATCGATGGAAATGATCAGGAATTCGTACGCGATGTATTAATGGAAGATATTAATGCCACCGAGGAACGCCATCGCTCTGGCGCCTTGATCTTCTCCCAGGCGGGTATGTATGCACCATCCCTTGGGGTACTTGGAGCCGTTATCGGCCTGATCGCTGCACTTTCCCATATGGAAGATATGGGAGAACTTGCCCATGCGATTGGAGCTGCATTTATTGCTACCCTGCTTGGTATCTTCACCGGTTATGTCATCTGTCATCCCATTGCGAACAAGCTGAAGCGTCTATCCAAACGCGAAGTTGAAATCCGCTTGATGATGGTAGAAGGCCTGCTGTCCATTCAATCCGGTGTGTCCACCATCGCAATTAATCAGAAGCTCTCCGTGTTCCTGACACCGTCCGAACGGGCTGAGCTCAGTGAGAGGGAGGCTGGTGCTAGTGAGCAAAAAGACTAGGCACGAGCCGCATGAGGAGCATGCCGATGAATCCTGGCTCCTTCCTTATGCAGACCTTTTGACATTGCTTCTGGCCTTGTTCCTGGTGCTTTACGCCATGAGCGCGACCGATGCACGCAAATTTCAAGAGATGAGCGAAGCCTTCAGCGTTGCTCTCACCGGGGGTACCGGCGTGCTGGATTACAGCAAAACGCTGCCCAGCGAAGATCCGCCGAACGTTAATGATCATAAGGCATCGTCCCCTAACGTTCCCGCTACAACCCCTGACCAAAGACGGGCTGAGTTAATGCGCCAAGAACAAGAGGACCTGGAGAAACTGAAGAAGCAGCTTGATAACTATATTAAAAATAACGGTTTAACTTCGGAGCTCAGCACGAAGCTGAATCACTCCCAGCTCGTCATTACGATACGGGACAACGCCTTGTTCCCTTCCGGCGAAGCCGTTGTGAAGCCTGAGGCCCGTAAGCTGGCCAAAGCCATCTCACAAATGCTGCACAAGTTCCCGGATTATGAAATCATCGTATCCGGCCATACGGATAATGTCCCGATCGCCAACAGCAGGTATCCTTCCAACTGGGATCTGAGCTCGGATCGAGCTTTGCAGTTTATGAAAATACTGCTGACCAACTCTGCGCTTGATCCGAAACGGTTCATGCCGATTGGCTACGGCGAATACCATCCGATCGCCGATAACAAAACCGAGGCCGGACGAGCCAAGAACCGCAGGGTTGAGGTATCCATTATACGTAAATACCAGGATAGTGCAACCTTTACCAACGTTGAAGATGTAACCGACGGAAATTAGTCACTACAGACTATAACACACAATAAACAACCGATGCACCTGGTCACCAGGGGCATCGGTTGTTCTGTGTAGATGCGGCATACCGCCAAACGGCTTCCGTCACACTACTCCAGCTTGTAGTTCAACAGCCGGCCGAGCTCCTCCCTCTCCTTCTCGTTGAGATCGCGCCACGAGCCGACGCGCTGGCTTCCAAGACGGATATTCATAATCCGGATTCGCTGCAGCTTTCGAACCTCATAACCAAAGGCGCTGCACATTCTGCGGATTTGGCGATTTTTCCCCTCTGTCAGAATAATTCGGAATACACGCTCGGACATTCTCGTGACCTCGCAAGGTAGTGTCATCTCACCTAAAATTTTTACGCCACTGGACATCCCTCTCAAGAATGTATCTGTAAGAGGGCGGTCTACCGTGACAATATATTCTTTCTCATGTTTCCCTTCGGAGCGAAGGATTTTATTGACGATATCCCCATCGTTCGTTAACAGAATCAATCCCTCGGAGTCCTTGTCCAAGCGTCCAATCGGAAAAATCCGTTCTTTGTGCCCCACAAAATCCACAATATTGCCCTTGATATGCAGTTCGGTTGTACTCGTTATCCCTACCGGCTTATAAAGTGCAATATATACATGCTTCTTCTTATCTTGAAGCGGCCGCCCCTGGATACGGACATCATCGCCTTCCTCAGCCTGGCTTCCCAAGACAGCAACCACACCATTAATGGTTACCTTCCCGCTCTCCACCAGCTTATCCGCTTCACGACGCGAGCAATATCCTGTTTCACTGATAAATTTATTAATTCTCAAGATGTCATCCCCTTATCTGTAACTGCTTCCCGCTCAGCCCTCAATTGCAGTCCGCTGCACTGCAGGCAGGACAATACTCACCTTTGTGCCTATGCCCACTTCACTCTCAATCTCCATCGTGCCACGATGACCCTGAATGATACGCTGGCTGACCATCAACCCAAGCCCGGTACCGGTCTCCTTATTGGTAATAAACGGTTCACCTAGATGTGGCATAAGTTCTTCCGGGATGCCTTGACCCTCATCCCGAATGTCGATCTGCACAAGCTCTGCGTTAGGTCGTTTAAGATCGATCCAGACATTGCCGCCTTCCGGCATCGCTTCAATCGCATTCTTGAGCAAATTGATAAATACCTGCTTAAGCTGGTTCTCCTCACAGTGGACAAAGGTCGGTTCTACAGCAAATGTCAATTTGAACTCGATCCCGTACAGATGGGCCTGGCTATCGAGAAAAGATATGACATCGCCCATGATAATTCTAACGTCTCTCTCCTGAAAATGAATTGCCTGCGGCTTGGCTAATATCAGGAATTCACTGACAATCAGGTTGATTCGATCCAGCTCCGACAGCATCAGATCAATATGATCCGGATTGGTTTTATGGGTCTGCTGCTGGAGCTGCAGAAATCCGCGAAGGGTCGTCAGAGGGTTCCGTATTTCATGTGCAACCCCTGCCGCCAGCTGTCCAACCGTATTCAACTTCTCCGAACGCCGCAGCAGCTCCTCAATCCGATTGCGTTCTGTTACATCCCGGGACACACTAATCATCGAGGTAACCTCACCATTCTCATCCCGCACCAGCGAGGTGCTGATGCTGACCTCAATCGTACTGCCATCCTTGCGCAGACGAACGGTCTCAACCGGGGAAAGCCGTTCCCCGGCCCGCAGCCGCCGGATGCGTTCCTTTTCTTCTTCCTCTTTGGCCGGAGGCACTAACGCAAGCTTCCGCCCGACCACCTCATGCGCCTTCCAACCATATAATTGTTCAAACGCTTTGTTCACGCTAATCACACGTTCATAGGTATCTGTGGTATGAATCGCATCCGCCGTTTGATTAATGACGGATTCCAAATATTCCTTAACGGACTGATTCTCATCAACCATCTGCTTCAATTGACTCGTATAGTTACCCAAATTGCGGGTCATCGCATTGATTCGGCCTGCAAGCTGGCCCAGCTCATCCCGACTGCTTACCTCCAGCCTTCTATCAAAGTGACCGTCGGATACGTCGTTGACCGTCCCCAATATGGCTTGAATCGGCTTTGTAAAATAACCCGCTACAATATAACTTCCAAAAATCACGATTTCCAGTAAAACCAGCGAGATGGCCACAAGACTGATCATCTGCTCCCTCATGACAGAGGAGATGGCCTCATAATCCATGACCACACTGATAATACTTGTCGGTTTATCCTCAGATACGATGGGGATAAAGCTTTTCAATACCTTTTTACCATGAATAGTGCTGACAAATACGACATTATCACGGGTAGCAACAGCCTGCTGTACGGCCTCCATATCCTGATCCAGGCTGCCGTAATCATAGGTACCGAACGTTATCGGTCGATTGCGAAGCTTATAATGTACGTCGTCCGTTCCATCCTCCCTCATATATTCATTGCCAAACGTTTCAGGGTTGATGCCTGTCACTTCCAATATTCGCGGATTGGATTTCAGCGTCTCTTCCACGACCGTATCCGGACTCGTAATTTTCACAAAATCCTTGATGTTCGAATTCCGTATGTAGGGATCAATGATATAATTGCGTTTGCCGTCGTAATAGTACCCCCATTTATCAATAAATTCCGGATTGGATGTGGAGAACTCAAACGGTCCCGACCGAGAAGTGTTCGGCGTGCTGCCCCTCCGTAACCGAATACGACTTTACCATACTGAAACAGCTCCTGAAACGCGGTATACCAATAGCCCCATTTCTTAGTCGAAAGACCGATTTCCTCTTCCGCGGAGGAACGGGCAACCACGATATCATCTTGAGTGCGGACCAGCAATGAAATATGCGTGACGCCGATCTCCTTGCTGAGCTCTTCCAGCTGCCGATTGGTTATATTTTTAATATCCGGATCCAATGCTCTGGCCGCATTGACCGAGGCCACCTTCAGCATATCGCCGAATATGTCATCCACATATCCAGAACTAAACCCGGTTTGCTGGACCGTTATGGCAATCTGAGTAGCTGCCATTACCATCTTGGTTTCACTATCCTGCTGCAAATTTTCCTGGGTTGTGTAATAGTTCAGCGTAATGTTGAGCAGAAGAATAAATAATACCGATATGGACATGATCATCGATAATTTCGTCTTGATCGACAAGTGGCATCTTCACCTTTCTGCTATCACATAGACGACTTGCGAATCTATATTCTCATGATACCTTGATCACGAACGTTTGAAAAGACAGGCATAACAACGCTTTTTTACACAATCACATTGCTATTGAAATAGGGAATCCTTACAATAAAGAGGTCATTCCAGGCGAAAAAAATAACGTATCCACAGATTGCGCACAAATACACAACTCATCTGTGGACAATGTGCATAACTTTGTGCATAAAATTTAACTTATCCACAATTCTGTCCACATCATGTTAACAAACGAATAAATGTTCGTTGAACAATGGGTATAAATACAGGGTTTTGACTGGATGTGAAAGGAGACTTTCGTTTGATACCGAATTCAATAGACCCACTGACTGTGGATAATCATAATCATGAACACTGGATGAGAGAAGCCATTGCAGAAGCACGTAAAGCCGAGGAGCTCGGTGAAGTTCCTATTGGCGCCGTCATCGTTCGTGGTGATGAGATTATTGGTCGCGGATACAATTTGCGTGAAACAACTTATGATGGAACGGCTCATGCAGAGATGGTGGCCATCCGTGAGGCAAGTCAACATCTTGGAGCGTGGAGACTGCTGGACTGTCGTCTGTACGTCACGCTGGAGCCCTGTCCCATGTGCGCAGGTGCCATCGTGCAATCCCGGGTTCCGCAGCTCATCTATGGCACAGGTGACCCCAAAGCTGGTTGTGCAGGCACTCTGATGAATTTGCTCCAGGAGCCGCGCTTCAATCACCGCACAACTGTCATAGACGGTGTACTCCAGGAAGAGTGCGCTTCGCTGCTCACTCAGTTTTTCCGGCGTTTGCGTGGAAAATGACCATATGTAAAGAAACAGAAAACCCGGCCATGACGGCCGGGTTCTGTTGTCTATGATGATCGATATTAATAAGTGCCCATTTGGCTCATCGATTCCTCAAATTGCTCCATCGTGATGACATCAGCGTCTTTTGGAATACCGATTTTGAACTCTTGTTTTCCGTTGATGTTGTTGTATTGGGTACTACCCTTCACAGCCAACTTCACGTTCTCATTGGTTTCTGGATCATTGAAATCCACGTTCAACACAACATCTTGATAAGCAGGGAAATCTTTTTTATCGATCGCTGTATTGATGTTAAAAGTATTGATCTTCAGGTATTTCTGGATTTCGTCCAAGCCCGCTTTGAATTCGTCTTGGTTCACAGCAGATACTTCCGCTTTAGCTGCGTCAATATCTTCTTGCGTCAGACCCAGCAATTCACGGTACTCGTCTTTAGCTGCAATATCAACTACCTTCGGAGCAACCTTGTTTACCAGGATGTCTAATGCTTCATTAAGCGTATCATTGGTTACAAAGAATTGAACGACTTGTTTCGCATCCACGCCCTCTGGAAGCGCAGCATCTTTTACATTGATATCTTTGAAGTATTTGGCTTGATCATATTCGCTAAGCAACGCTTCAAGGATTTCATTCACGAATTTCTGAGACTTTTCGGTATCCAGGCTCTCCGGACTAAATGTTTCGCCGGATTGCTCAGCAAGCTCTTTCATATCCATCACGAGGTACTTACCTACAACATCCTCTGGGAACGGAAGCATCGGAATGCTTGGAACCTTGACGTAGATCTTCTCATTGGTCATTACCATATCAATGTTGATGGACATGGCCATGTCGCCCTTCAGATTGATCCCCATGTTCATTTCGGTTTGCATAGGCTCCGCTTGATAGATGCCATCCAGCGTAACTTCAGCATTTTTCAACATTGTCATCGCCTGGGTTACACTTGGGTCGCCTTCAACTGCAGGTATGTTAACTTGAAGGTCTTCAATGACAAATTTACTCTTCATTTCGTACGACGTCATCTTCATGGCATTCGTAGCAGCATTGGTCATCGCCGCTTTAGGCTCTTCTTTTTTGGCGCAGCCGGATAGCACAACCGTCACTGTGAGCAGCAGTGTCAGCATGATAGCTGCAAACTTCTTGTTCATTAAAATTTTCTCTCCCCTCTAACATACAAAAAAAATAACAGACCTTCTAATCATAAACCATTTACCTAAAATGAGAAACACTTTCTGGAATATTTGCTGAAATTTATATTTCCTTTCTTTTTCCAGGAGTCTTAAATTTGAACTTCTTAACATGCGAATAAGGTGGGGCCCCAGAATATTACACTTGCACACTAATACGGAAGATTTATGAAAAGGTTTCATAACGAAAAAAAGAACCTCCTGTCGAATTACAGGAAGTTCTTACGATTCTTGCTTCTAGCGCTTCTGTATTAGCGCCTGGGGCCGTTTAGCCTTCCGGGTTGAAATGCCCGTCCTGCTTACGGATCTTCGCTCTGTGTGAGCCTGACAGCGGCTCCTGACCGCCACGGTCATGATCCTTGCGCTTTTTCGGCTGCTCTTGTGCTTCAGGTACTGGAATCGACTTTGGCTTGCTCATCTGATAGCCCTCCATTTCGTGGATAACAACGATGGTTTCGGCAATCCTGTCCTGATTTCGTAAAGTGAAGGGACTGGGATATGTCATTCATATAATCAGTGATGCGTGATTTGCTGCAGCGCTTGAGCACATTCATGAATATGGCGTGTATAGTCGCCTACCATACCCTGAATATTCTCGTTACGCTCATCTGTCGTTGCGCCATCTCGCTCCACATCGACCAGCTCTACCTTCACTTCCCTTGAATCCACATAGGTGCATTGAAAATCAAACGAATACTCTTGGCGCCCTGCCGCACCGATGTGAATACGGATGGCATTCGCATCCCCTTCGTCCGCAGCCACTTCGGCGCGATCCCCCGGCTTTAGAATCGTTGATAGCCTTTCCTGCCAGGCATTGACCAGCATTGCCTGATCTACATTCAGTTCTGAGTTCATGTTCACACCTCCCCTTCTCTATAAATTGCGATAATGGGCCTTGTTTTATACAGCGTCCATCCACATAGCCGAACTTTACGGAAAAGCCGCGTAACGATGTGCCCTTGCTAAAAAAAGATACAAAAAACCGTTTCCCTAAGGAAACGGCTTGTACTTGTTATGTATGGCGGAGAGGATGGGATTCGAACCCATGTGGAGTTGCCCCCTAACGGTTTTCAAGACCGCCCCGTTATGACCGCTTCGGTACCTCTCCATGTGGCAGTGATTACACGTAAATTAATCACGTGCAAAAATCATTATACCACAAGACAAAATAATTTATCAACTATTTTTTCTGCTCAATGATACTGACGTTGCCCATATAAGGACGAAGCACTTCTGGAATGATCACCGAACCGTCTGCCTGTTGATAATTCTCCAGAATGGCAGCAACTGTACGGCCCACAGCGAGCCCGGAACCGTTTAAGGTGTGGACAAACTCCGGTTTGCTCTTCGGCTCCGGACGGAAGCGGATATTGGCACGACGAGCCTGGAAGTCCCCTATATTCGAACAGGAGGAAATTTCCCGGTATACGCCGCTCTCTGGGAGCCATACTTCCAAATCATATGTCTTCATGGAGCCAAAACCCATGTCCCCTGTACAAAGGGCCATCACGCGATATGGAAGATTTAGCAGCTGAAGCACACGCTCTGCATCCGTTGTCATCTTCTCAAGCTCATCAAAGGATGTTTCCGGATTTACGATCTTCACCATCTCCACCTTATTGAACTGATGCTGACGAATGAGTCCGCGTGTGTCGCGCCCTGCCGCACCGGCTTCGGAACGGAAACAGGAACTGTAGGCCACATAGTATTTTGGCAGATCCTCGATGTTCAGGATTTCTTCACGATGGTAGTTCGTTACGGGAACCTCCGCCGTTGGGATCAAATAGTAATCCGTATCGCTGATCTTGAATAAATCCTCTTCAAATTTAGGAAGCTGTCCGGTTCCGTACAGGCTGTCCCGGTTGACGATATATGGAGGCAGCATTTCTTCATAGCCGTGTTTGTCGCTGTGCAGATCCATCATGAAACTGATTAAGGCACGCTCCAGGCGAGCACCCAGACCTTTATAGAACGTAAAGCGGGAACCTGTCACCTTCGCACCTGCTTCAAAATCCAGTATGCCCAGATTCTGAGCAAGCTCCCAGTGAGCCTTAGGCTCGAAATCGAAGGCATTAGGCTCCGCCCACCGGCGGATCTCCACGTTCTCCTCCTCCGAGGCGCCTACCGGCACACTCTCGTGAGGAATATTCGGAATCGCCAAAGTAAGCTCGGAAATACTCGCTTCCAGCTCACGCACTTCCTCATCCATCGCTTTAATCCGGTCTGACACTTCTCGCATCTCCAGAATCAGCTCATCTGCATTCTCACGATTCTTCTTTAGCCTGGCTACTTCAGCCGACACGGTGTTGCGGCGGTTCTTCAAACTTTCGCTTTCCTGCAGCAACTCCCGGCGCCGGGCGTCAAGCTTAGGAAAATCCGCAATTAAATCGAGCGATTTGCCACGATTCTTCAGCGCTTCTTCTACACGACTGTACTCGCTGCGCAATATTTTTACGTCTAACACGGGAAACCCTCCTAAAGTAAAACATCCATCAGTATATCGAAGCAGCTGCCCTCTATGTCTACAAAAAGCCTTGGGACAAGGCTGCATGACCTCTATTACATACGATACATCTTATTGCATTTCAGCGAAAAAGACAACTTGACTCCTGTATACTGCCTAAGAGTCAAGATGTCTTCTGCTGTATCTATTACTTCTGTGCGGCTGCGGACTGCGAGCGGACCATCTCCACAAAATATTGATGGAGACGATAATCGTCCGTCAGCTCCGGATGATACGAGGCCGCAAGCAGATGCCTCTGTCTGGCTGTAACGATCTCATCCTTATACGTAGACAGAACCTCAACGCCTGCGCCCACTTCCAGAATCAGCGGTGCTCGAATAAAGACAGCGCGAACCTTCTCATCGATTCCTTTGACATCCAGATCAGTCTCAAAGCTCTCGCGCTGACGTCCAAATGCGTTACGGGCTACCGTGATGTCCATGAGCTTCAAATGCGCCTCTTCATCCCCTTGAATTCGCTCAGCAAGCACAATCAGTCCGGCACAAGTACCGAATATCGGTTTGCCTTGGGTTGAGAATTGAGTAATTGCATCCATAAAGCCGTATTTACGCATAAGCTTGCCAATGGTGGTGCTCTCTCCGCCAGGAATGATTAAACCGTCAACGTCCTGAAGCTGCTCTCTCCGCTTGATCGGAACGCCCTCTGCACCGGCAAGGGATATGCTTCGAATATGCTCTGCAACGGCACCCTGAAGTGCCAGTACTCCGACCTTCATGTTACCCCTTCTCTCTTACCAGCCGCGATCCTGCATACGCTCGGCTGGACTAAGCTTGGATATCTCGATGCCTTTCATCGGAGTACCCAGATTCTTGGATACTTCGGCAATCAATTTATAATCATCATAATGTGTAGTCGCTTCTACGATCGCCCGTGCAAATTTCTCAGGGCTGTCCGATTTGAAAATACCGGATCCCACGAAGACCCCGTCAGCGCCCAAATGCATCATCAATGCGGCATCTGCAGGTGTTGCTATACCACCAGCTGCAAAGTTAACCACGGGAAGCTTGCCTGTCTCATGGATGCCTTTCAGGAGGTCATAGGAAACACCCAGGTTTTTCGCTTCTGCATAAAGCTCGTCCTTCGACATGTTACGAACTTTACGGATTTGGCTGTTGATCAAACGCATATGGCGAACAGCTTCCACGATATTGCCTGTTCCCGGCTCACCCTTTGTACGAAGCATTGACGCGCCTTCACCAATACGACGCAGCGCTTCACCAAGATCCTTCGCTCCGCATACGAATGGTACCGTGAAATCCCATTTATCGATATGGAACACTTCATCAGCCGGTGTCAGAACTTCACTCTCATCAAGGTAATCCACACCAAGAGACTCCAGCACTTTCGCTTCGACATAATGACCGATACGAGCTTTGGCCATAACCGGAATGGATACAACCTTCATGACTTCCTCAACGATCGTTGGGTCAGCCATCCGTGCCACTCCCCCAGCAGCGCGAATATCGGAAGGAACGCGCTCCAGCGCCATAACTGCCGTTGCACCGGCAGCTTCAGCGATTTTCGCTTGTTCCGCATTCATGACGTCCATAATGACGCCGCCTTTTTGCATTTCCGCCATACCTCTTTTTACCGTTGATGTTCCTGTTTCCATGTCCCCTAGCCTCCCGATTATATGTTGTATCTCATCGCCATAACGCAATCCTGGCGATATGGTCTGTGCCTATATAGGTACATACTTGCAATGAATCTAACTCGATATTTTACCGCATCAAAATCAAATATACAACCCATTTACTCGGAATTTATAGCTGTTAAAAAAGATTTTTGATGGAATCAAACAAATCCGCAAAAAAATCGCCGATTGCCCGCAGGAACAAACTGAACCAGCCTGCCTTCTCAACCTCATCCGCCGTGATTAAGTTCACCGTTTCGGTCTGGGCATCCTTCATTCCTTCAATTTTATAGGTGTAGGTCACCGTACCCACCTTCGTACCTTTAGCCACAGGAGCTGTCATGCTGGAGGAGTCCAGCTTGGCTTCGAACGTAATATTCTTGCCAGTCGATCCTTTGGGTACAACAAAAGTGACTGCTTTATCGGTTACGACTGCTGTTTGCTTGCCTTTACCCTTCTTCACCTCAATGCTATCAAAGCCTTCAACGGTTGCCCCAGCAGCTTGAACTTCCTTCACTTCGAAGTTGTCAAAGCCGTAATCCAGGACTTTTTTGGATTCTACAAAACGAGCTCCTTCGGATTTTGTGCCCATAACCACGCTAATCAGACGCATGCCATCACGCTCAGCGGTACCCGCGAAGCAATACTTAGCTGCATTGGTATGGCCTGTCTTTAATCCGTCCAGACCTTCGTAAGCATATTTCTTGAAGTTGGTGATATCTTTATTGGCTTCAAGCATCCAGTTATAGTTGATAATTGGATGCGTGTCGCGCGGTCGAAATTTGTGGGATTGAATGGCCGTGAATCTTGCAAAATCAGGATGATCCTCAACGATGAATTTGGCCAGTAACGCTGTATCCATTGCTGACATTACCGTTTCCTTGTCCTCTGCAGGACGATATTTCTCGGGCATGTCCGCACGGCTGAGACCTGTAGAGTTAATGAAGAATGCCGTTTTCAGCCCCATCTTTTTTGCCGTGTCGTTCATCAGGGTAACAAACTCTTCCTCGGAACCAGCCACATGCTCAGCCAGTGCTACCGTAGCATCGTTAGCTGAACCTACAGCCATAGCTATGTAGAGCTCTTCGACTGTATGTTGGTCGCCCTCAGCCAAAAATATCCGTGAGCCCACCGTTTTTTCTGCATTCTCTTTTACCGAGACCATTTCATCCCAAGCTAGCTCACCTTGCTTAACTTTCTCCGCAACGATGTACTCCGTCATCATCTTGGTCATGCTGGCCGGCGGCAATGCTTCATCAGCATTAACCGATAACAGGACCTGCCCTGTAGAAGGCTCGATCAATACGGCAGAGCTGACGTCCAATCCAAGCTGATCTATGGATGGAACTTTATCCGGCTTGGCATTATCCGTTGCAGCCTTGTCGGTTGCTGCTTTATCATCTGTAGCATTGGTCGTATCCGCTGTTGCCAGCATATGAGGTGCTGCCAATGAAACCGCCGGTGCAGCGGAGAAACACAGTATATTAAACAGCATCAAGGATGCCAGCGTTCTTTGAATTCGTTGTCGTTTATTCTTCTTTACAGACTTGTCTATCAATGGAATAACTCCCCTCTAATTCTCAATAAGTCATTAACTTGTTCTATTCTATCATAGGGGGGGTATCAAAAAAAGACAAGCTAGATGAATTTCATCCAGCTTGTCCAGGAAATAAATGACATATATTGTCTATCCTTGTTTCACTTCAGTGTATTACAAGGAATAGTTAGGTGCTTCTTTGGTGATTTGGATATCATGCGGATGACTCTCGCGAAGCCCTGCGCCTGAAATACGGATAAACTGAGTGTCATTACGCAGCTCATCCAGGTTTTGCGTGCCGCAATAGCCCATGCCGGAACGCAACCCACCAATCAACTGATGAATGGTATCGGCCAAAGGCCCTTTGTAAGCAACACGACCCTCGATGCCCTCCGGCACCAATTTCTTGTCGTCATCCTGGAAGTAACGGTCTTTACTGCCTTGTTTCATAGCAGCAAGGGAACCCATCCCGCGATACGCCTTGAAACGACGTCCTTGGTAGATCTCAGCTTCGCCCGGGCTTTCCTCCGTACCGGCAAACATGCTGCCCAGCATGACGGCACTTGCTCCGGCTGCGATGGCTTTCGTGATTTCTCCGGAGTATTTAATACCGCCATCGGCAATAATTGGCACGCCGTACTCCTTAGCAACGGTCGCACAGTCATAAATTGCTGTGATTTGCGGTACGCCAATACCAGCAATGACGCGGGTCGTACAAATGGATCCCGGTCCGATACCGACTTTAACAACAGATGCTCCGGCTTCGATAAGATCTCTTGTAGCTTCACCTGTAGCTACATTACCCGCAATGATGGTTAGATCCGGATAAATTTCACGCAGCTTGCGAACGGAATCAATGATGTTAATGTGATGTCCGTGAGCGGAGTCAACAGTAATGACGTCTACACCGGCTTTTACAAGCGCTTCTGCTCTTTCGAATGTATCTTTGGAGATCCCGATTGCCGCACCCACCAGGAGACGTCCTTGTGCATCCTTCGCCGCTCTAGGGAACTGAATTGCTTTCTCAATGTCTTTAATTGTAATAAGCCCTTTAAGAACATTATCTTCATCTACTAGAGGCAGCTTCTCGATCTTATGCTTTTGCAGGATCATTTCGGCATCCTGAAGCGTCGTTCCTACCGGAGCCGTTACCAGGTTCTCACTGGTCATCACTTCACTGATTACCGTACTGTAGTCATGCACAAAACGCAAATCACGGTTGGTCAAAATCCCGATCAGTTTATTGCTCTCATCCACGATCGGCACTCCGGAAATCCGGAATTTGCCCATGAGTTTCTCTGCATCGGATACAAGATGATCAGCATGAAGCGAGAACGGATTCGTGATAACACCGCTTTCCGAACGTTTAACCCGATCTACCTCTTCTGCCTGTTGTTCAACGGTCATATTTTTATGAATAATGCCGATTCCGCCTTCTCTAGCAATGGCAATTGCCAAAGGAGCTTCCGTTACGGTATCCATTCCAGCACTGATGAGGGGAATGTTCAATCTCACATGCTCGCTCAATTTTGTGCTAACATCCACTTCTTTTGGAAGCACCTCGGATTTTCTAGGAACCAACAATACATCGTCAAAAGTGAAGCCTTCCTTGCTAAACTTATCTTCCCACACCTGGGTTATTCCTCCTTTTTGTCGTCTTCCTGCGGACTACAACTACTGTCAGAGCGGGACCGGACGGCATTTTCAATGTATTTTCAGAAATATATTATTGCCATCTTAGCAAAGGGCCCATAGGCTGTCAAGGATTGAATTGGCCCTTTTTATGGAGGTCACAAGTATCCATCCAGCGCGTTGCCTTGTCTCTCCATAGTGGACAAAACCATTAACTTTCTTCTATAAAATGGAGACTTATCCACGTTTAGACCTTCTCTGCCATTACCCTGATCGCCTCGGATGGGATCACAGCAGCCTGTCGCATAGTATCACCCAAGCCAGCACGGGATAGTCTGTTATTTACAAATGTAAGAGCTGGACTATAGGAAAAGACCGTTATCGATTACTCGATAA